>NZ_AKFU01000007.1:0-7347 GCF_000277625.1 Clostridium sp. MSTE9 | reverse complement strand
GTCGAGGCTCTGCCCGCCGTAAAGCGTGATGAGGTGCCCGGTCTGCTGGAGCAGCTGGATGCTTTGTATGTCGGTCTGCAGCGCCAGCCGCTGTTCCGCTTCGGCGTCAGCCCCAACAAGCTGATGGATTACATGATGGCGGCAAAGCCGGTCATCTTCGCGATTGAAGCGGGCAACGACATGGTGGCCGACGCCAAATGCGGCATTTCGATTCCGCCGGAGGACCCCGCGGAAATCGCGCGCGCGGCGCAGATTCTGGCATCCACGCCGAAAGCGGAGCTGGAAACCATGGGCAAGCATGGACAGGATTATATTTTAAAGCACCATGAATACGACGTGCTTTCGAACCGTTTTCTGGAGGTTCTCGCCCAGGCAAAATAGCATTCGGCTTCTGATCGATTTTGATGGGAAGCTGCGAAAAAGAGCAAGAGGTTTTGATACCGCTTGCTCTTTCTCTATATTTTAAAAAACACTTGACTGTCCCCCTGGGGGTTGGCTTATGATTGGATGGAGGTGATTGATATGCTGATTCATGAAGTGAGTCGGACGACAGGCGTGACAAAAAAGGCAATCGAATACTACTGTGAGCAGGGATTGATTTGCCCGACGATTTTAGAAAACGGATACCGCGACTTCGGTCAAAACGAGGTGGAGCGACTGGGACAGATTTCTGTTCTCAGAAAGCTCGGCATCTCTGGCGAAGAAATCAAAACGGTTCTTTCGGATGAATCCGGCAACGCTCTGCAGCGCCTGTCTGTTCAAAAGGAATTGAGTCTGAAACGGGAACAGGCAAAGAAAGCCTTATTAGAACAGCTGAGCAGCGGCAAAAGCTACGCTGAGATCAGCGCCGAATTACAGACCATTGAAACCGGCAAGACCATTACCGAAAAGCTGCTGGAAGCGTTCCCGGGCTATTACGGCAGATTCATCTGCCTGCATTTTGCCCGATTTCTAAACGAGCCGATCAAAACAGAGAAGCAGCAAGTCGCTTACGAAAGAATCCTGTCGTTTCTGGATAATCTGCCGCCGCTCGACCTCCCGGAGGATTTACTGGAGTATTTATCCGAAAGCACCAGACAGATCGGAACCCAGCAGATCAACACAATGATTCAAAACACTCAAAAATCCATTGAAAACCCGGATGAGTTTCTTTCTGAAAACAAAGAGTTTTTGGAACAGTATCTGGCGTACAAGCAATCGGAGGAATATCAAAACTCCCCCGCATACAAAATGATGGCGCTGCTGAAAACGTTTAACAGTACAAGCGGGTATTACGATGTATTTCTCCCCGCTTTAAAAGAACTGAGCAGCTCTTATGCACAGTATTACCGGCAGCTGGAAATCGCAAATGAAACCATACTGTCCCGATATCCTGAGATAGAAAAATGGAACCCGTAATTGTTCAAGAAAGGGCCGCACCTCTCCTTTCGGAGAAGTGCGGCCCTTTCTTTTTGTTTTCAGGTGTTATGCCTGTTGTTAAAAGCCCTCAAAGGAATCAAAATCCATGTCCGGGTGCCCGTCGGAGGGTACGGAGAGCTCCTCCTGATCATGCAGCTGGAACTTGCGGATTTCCTGATGCAGGGTTTCCGCCTGGCTCGAAAGCTCGGCGCTCGAAGCGGAGCTTTCTTCCGCCGTGGCGGCATTGGTCTGTACGACCGCAGAAATCTGAGAGAGTCCCTCCGAAATCTGGTTGACCGCTTCGGCCTGCTCCTGTGCGGACTGGCCCATTCCGACCACCGCCTCATTCGTCTGGTTGCCCAGCTCGATCACGGTCTGAATGGAACCGGAAACCTCATCCACCGCAGAAGCGCCAAGCTCCACCGCCTGATTTGATTTCGCCAGCAGCTCCGCCGTCTGCTTCACAGCTTCGGCAGATTTGGCCGCAAGGTTGCGAACCTCATCCGCCACCACGGCAAAGCCCTTGCCCGCCGCACCGGCACGGGCCGCCTCGATCGCGGCATTCAACGCGAGAATGTTCGTCTGGAGTGCAATATCCTCAATCGTGCGGGTGATCCCCATGATGGTTGTGGACGAATGGCTGATCTCTTTCATATGGCCCTCAAGCAGCTCCACACTGCGGCTGATGGACTTGAACTTCTGATTGGACTGTTCATACACAGCCACTGTGTTTTCGGCATTCTTAGCATTCTCTCTCGCCGACTCATCAATGCGGGCGATCATGGAGGAAAGCTCCTCTACGGAGGCTGCCTGCTGGGTGGCGCCGGCCGCCAGTGCCTGCGCCGCACTCGAAACCTGCTCCGCACTGGAATTCACCTGTGCCGCGATTTCGTCGATGGAAGACAGCGTGGTGCAAAGCGAAGAGGAAATATCCAGCAAGGCCTGCTTGACTGGGGCAAACTCACCGGCGTACTCCTGCTGCAGATGAATCCGCATATCGCCTGAGGCCATGGTCTCCAGTGTATCGGTAATCTCCTGAATATAGCCTCTGTAATTAGAGAGCTGGAATACCGTTCGGTTGAACGCATCCCCCAGGCGGCCGATTTCATCCTGACTATGCACCGAAATCTCCACATCCAGATTTCCTTCCGCGATCTGATTAGCGGTTACGGTCAGCTTCTTCAGGGGAGCGATCAGCCTTCCGGAAATCAGCACCAGAAGCACTAAGATGACGCCAAGCGCAATCGCAAAAGAAATCAGCAGTACAGAGCGTACATTGTTATACTCCTGGAAATATTCCTTCTCCGGCAGTCCGGTCGCCACCATCCAGCCGGTGTCGCCCACAGCGCAGGTATATCCGTAGCTGACAATGCTGTGAGAGGTATACTGAACGCTCCCGACCTTTTTCTCCTGAAAGTTTTTCACGATGGACTCGGTCAGATCCGTATCGGAAATATTTTGATTGAGGTATTCATCTTTGGGGTGAGAAACGATGTTTCCGCCGGAGGACACCAGAATATAATATCCCTCCTGCCCGATTTTGAAAGAACGAACATTTTCGCTCAGGCTGGTCAGGGTAAGATCAAGTCCCACAGCGCCAATAATCTCTGACGTTCCCTTTTTATACACGGGTGAGGCGATCGTGACCACCTGCTGCTTTGTATTGATGTCTTCATAGGGCTCTGTGAGCGTGATGCCGTTCTTCTTTTTCATTTCAATAAACCAAGGGCGTTCGGTCGTTGTATAGCTCTTGTTGTTTCCGCCGTTGGTGTTGATGCTCTGCTCCGCATCCACGTCCGCGATAAAAATAGACAGAATATTTTTATCTGTCCCACGCATGTTCTGCATGGTCTGATACAGGTTGGCAAATCTTGCATCATCGCTCATCGTATGACTTTTATTGGAATCCGTCATCATCTGCTGCAGATCCGCATTTTGAGCCAACCGGCTTGAAATTTGAGTGTACTGCATCAAAAACTCATCCACCTGATAAGCCGCGCCTTCGGATTTGGCCTGCAGCTCATTTTCAGTCAGGTGGGATACAGAATCACCCACCAGGCCGAGCAGAATCCCCCCTATGATCACATAGGAAAGAAGTACCGGTACCCCGATAAAGGCCATCATTCGGGCCCCTAAGCTCCGGAAACCTTTGATCGTTGTATCTTTTGCTATGATTTGATTTTCTCTCTTCATTCGATATTCCCTTTCACCTTTCTTTATCCAAACGGGAGCCTGCAACACAGACAACCCGTTTCAAAAAGCACCAATAACCCAGTAAAATTTTTGAGCTATCTGCTTCCTCCGCTTTGTATATCGGCTGACTGATTGTAAGAATTTAATAAAAAACATGAAAATTTATCATTAAAAATCCTGATAAATGGTTTGATTCTCTGCAAACCCCAGCTTTCATGCCCATTTCCTGTGACGTTTTTCACTCCACGAAAAAGAAAAAGTGCAGAAAAAAAGTCGTGCCTCTTTTAAGAAGCACGACTTTTTCCTTTTGGGTTACGAATGATTTTCAGGCGATCCGCCCGTTTTGAAAAGCCCTTTCAAAATCAAAATTCGATTTCCCGCTCCCCGGCGAACTCTGCAGGGAGTTCCCCCTGATCGTGAAGCTGGAACCTGCGGATTTCGCGATGCAGGGTCTCTGCCTGGTGAGAAAGCTCTGTGCTCGAAGCGGAGCTTTCTTCCGCTGTGGCGGCGTTGGTCTGCACTACCGCCGAAATCTGAGAGAGTCCCTCCGATATCTGGTTGACTGCTTCGGCCTGCTCCTTTGCGGACTTGCCCATTCCGATTACCGCTTCATTCGTCTGGTTGCCCAGCTCGATCACGGTCTGGATAGAACCGGAAACCTCATCCACCGCAGATGCCCCAAGCTCTACCGTCTGATTCGATTTTGCCAGCAGCTCCGCCGTCTGCTTTACAGCTTCGGCAGATTTTGCCGCAAGGTTGCGAACCTCGTCCGCCACCACGGCAAAGCCTTTGCCCGCCGCACCGGCCCGGGCCGCCTCGATCGCCGCATTCAGCGCCAGGATATTCGTCTGGAATGCAATGTCCTCGATCGTACGGGTAATCCCCATGATCGTTGCGGACGATCTGCTGATCTCCCTCATATGGCCCTCAAGCGATTCCACGCTGCTGCTGATGGACTTAAACTGCTGATTTGATTTTTCAAATACGGCCACTGTGTTTTCGGCATTTCTGGCATTCTCTCTGGACGATTCGTCAATACGGGCAATCATGGAGGAAAGCTCCTCTACAGAAGCAGCCTGCTGGGTGGCGCCTGCCGCCAGCGCCTGCGCCGCACTCGAGACCTGTTCTGCGCCCGAGTTTACCTGCGCCGCAATTTCATCGATCAAGGAAAGTGTCTTACTCAGCGAATCCGAAATACCCAGCAGCGCCTGCTTCACGGGAGCAAACTCCCCGACGTACTCATATTCCAGGTGAATGCGCATATCGCCCTTAGACATAGTATCCAGCGCATCGGTAATCTCCTGAATATAGCCGCGGTAATCTTTGAGCTGGGCCACCATGCGCCCGAACTCCCGCGCGAGCTGACCGGTTTCGTCCCGTGATTTGACAGATACCGTCACATCCAGATTGCCCTCGGCCACCTCGCTCGCCGCTCTCTCGAGCTGCTTGATCGGCGCTGTGAGACGGCTGGAGATGAGCAGAATCATCAGCAGAACCAGCGCCATCGATACCAGCATCACAATGCCCCAGATCCACACGATCTGATTGTAGTTCGCATAGAATTCTGCGTTTGGCAGGCCGGTTGCGAGCATCCAGCCCGTATCCCCCACCGGGGAAAGATACCCGTGGCTCTGCGTTGTGCCGGAGGTATATTCGATCAAGCCCTCCGTGTGGGCTGTAGTGGCCTGCTTGAAGTTATCGGACAAATCGACATCCGTAAGACTCTTGTTTACATTCTCCTGCACAGGATGGTAAATGACCTGTCCGCCGGCAGAAACCAGGATGTAAAAGCCGGTATTGCCCAACGTGTAGGCCGCCATGCTTTTGTTCAGGTTATCCAGCACCAGATCGAGACCTACCGCACCGATAATCTCATTGGTGTTCGCCTGAAACACAGGGGTTACGATCGATACCACCTGCTTCTTGGTGGTAAAATCCTCATACGGGTCGGTCATGGTCATACTTCCCCGTTCTTTCATCTGAATAAACCACGGCCGCTCAGAAGTGGGAAAATCTTTGGCTTTTTCCCCCTTGGAATCCACATACTGCTTTGCGTCAACATCCGCAACCCACAGTGACAGAATGTTTTCGTCTTTACCCGCCATGTTCTTCATGGTGTCGTACAGGCTGGAAAATCCCACGTACTGCTCCATCGCCTGTCCCTGACCGGTGGCAGACATCATCTTCTGTATCTCCACATTTTTCGAGAACTGGTTCGGGAGCGCCATATACTGCTGGAAAAAGTTTTCGATCTGCCTTGAAGCCGCCTTGGAATCAGAGGCCAGCTGCTGATTGGTCAGCTGACTGACATTGTTTCTGACGATCATCAAAATAACAGAACCGACGACCAGGTAAGATAAAATAACCGGAATGCCAACGAATAAAATGATTTTTCCGCGCAGACTTTTTTTACGTTCTTTCTTCTCATTTCGTCTCACGCTGCATACCCCCTATTTTTCATCCGGTTCAGCCCATCCAGCTCTCCCGATGCGCCAAATTCAAAGCTTTCCGGATGCTTACACGATATATCGGCTGAAAAAAGCAAATTATTATCATAAATCTGCGGAATTGAAAGAGAGATCTATAGGAAAATATTGTATTTTTTTGTAGGAAATGTTAAATTTTCAGTAGAAAAAAGGTATATATTTCCAAATTAGGAAACATACACCTTTTCTGCTCATTTATAGAATGTGTTGACAACACATGCCGGCACACAACCAGTGCCGGCCAACGAAACGCTTCTGGAATTAAAAGGGGAGATCGCCCGGTGCGGGGGCAAGATGAAGCTCGTCCAGCTTTTTGCGCAGCTTTAAGAAATCCTCAAACGCAGCGGGCTTATTGTTGGGGTTGCGCAGCAGGGCCGCCGGGTGCAGAGTCGCCATCATCAGCACGCCGTTTCGCTCGTAAAACTCGCCGTGCTCCTTTGTGATCTTGATATCCGGCTTTAAAAGCTTCATCGCCGCCACACGGCCCAGACAGACAATGATCTTCGGGCGCACCAGCGCAACTTGGCTGCGCAGCCAGGGCAGACAGGCATCCTGCTCGTCGGGCTCCGGGTCACGGTTTTTCGGCGGTCGACACTTTACGATATTCGCAATATAAATATTGGTATGGCGGTCCAGGTCGACCGCCGCCAGCATTTTATCCAACAGCTGGCCCGCACGCCCCACAAAGGGCTCGCCCTGCAGATCCTCGTTTTCTCCCGGGCCCTCTCCGATGAACATCACATCCGCGCTGCGGTTACCCACGCCGAACACCACATTGGTGCGCTTTTCACAAAGGCCGCACTTACGGCATTGCAGGCAGGTCGATTCCAGCTCTTCCCAAGTCATTTTCATGCTATCCTCCATCAGCAGGCTGAGCCTGCATCCATGTTGCGGGCAGCCTGCAAAAATAAATTTTCTATTCTAACGCGGAAACCGCCTTGACGTAAGCTTCCGTATCCAAAAACTACGCATCAGCAGACCGAGCCCGCATCCACATCGCAGGGCCCCCTTGTTTTTACGCGGAAACCTCCGCACCAAAAACTGCGAGCTGACGAGAGCGCTCTGAAAATGCCCGCCGACGGACGAAAGCGCTAAGCTTTTGATTTGCTTTTGCTAGGAGAGTGGGCATTTTCATTGGAGCGCCTTACAGATAACTATAGTTTGCACTTACAGGGGTCGTTCCCCAAACGGATTCCAAAGGTGTCCTTTGGAAGGCCTTTGCTTACTTTCGTCCTTTCACGAAAGTAAGTGCCCGCCCCGGCATGAGGGG
>NZ_AKFU01000006.1:0-51969 GCF_000277625.1 Clostridium sp. MSTE9 | reverse complement strand
GCTTTGGTTGCATTGGCGGGTGAATTCATCGCATTCCGCCGAATCACCCTGAACAATACCTCTCCCGTTTATTTCTTCGTATCCTCTATCACACTGGGAACCATGTTTGAGGGTATCGTAACGGTAAAGGTAGGCGCAAACTTCTACAACTACCCGCAGTTTTTTCAAAATTCGACCATTAAGTTCGGGAGCGTGGTCATCTCCACATCGGACCTGCTGATGTTTTTTTGCAGTGTGGTCACGCTGTTGATACTTGCTTATATTCTTCAAAAGACACGTCAGGGACGCGGCCTTCGCAGCGTCAGCTTTGACCGGGATACCGCAAGCCTGATGGGCATCAACGTAACCCGCACCATTCAGTTCACCTTTATTGTTTCGGGTGCGCTGGCTGGGCTGGCAGGTGTGTTCCTCGGCATCAACTACACGCTGTATCCCACGCTCGGCAGCCTTGTTGTAAAAGGCTTTATCGCATCTGTCATCGGCGGCCTCGGCTCTTTGACCGGCGCAATCATCGGCGCGGTTCTGCTCGGCTTTGTGGAGACTATCCTCATCAGCCTGGTGGGCTCGGGGTATACGCCGGTATTTACATTCCTGCTCATGCTGGTATTCCTGCTGGTACGCCCCAGCGGCATTGCAGGCTCGAACGTTCAGGAAAAGGCATAAGGGGGGGGCCGGCATGACTTTATATCTTTCGATTCTGACTCAGATTTTGATTACGGTCGTTGCGGTCTGCGGTGTTTATGTACTCACCGGCCTGACCGGTATGTTCAGCCTTGGCCAGGCGGCCTTTATGGCGGTTGGCTCCTATGCCTCGGGTATTCTGGTGGTAAAATGCGGCTTTCCGTTCTGGCTGGCCTGTATTCTGGCGGTGCTGATCGCAGTGGTGATCGGCTACCTGGTAGGCTTTCCGACGGTTCGTCTGCGCCGCGACTATATTTCGCTCGTCACGCTCGGCTTTGGTGAAGCGATCACCGCCCTGCTCAACAGAGCGACCAAGCTTACAGGCGGTGCCTCCGGTTTTATCGGAATTCCCAGGAAAACGACCTTCCTGCTCGCTCTGGTTTCGGCCATTGCGGCAATCGCGATTGTCAGCTGGTTCAAGACCAGCAAATACGGCCGCCAGTGTATTGCGGTGCGCGGCGATGAACTGGCCGCAAAGGCCATGGGCATCAACGTGCCGAAAATCAAGATGAGCGCGTTCCTGCTCAGCGTGGCGGTTACGGCGTTC
Organism: Clostridium sp. MSTE9; assembly: GCF_000277625.1. Classification (NCBI taxonomy): domain Bacteria; kingdom Bacillati; phylum Bacillota; class Clostridia; order Eubacteriales; family Clostridiaceae; genus Clostridium; species Clostridium sp. MSTE9. The sequence continues at coordinate 50,741 of NZ_AKFU01000006.1, read as the reverse complement.
AGCGGCTGTCTGTATGCGTTTTTCATTACTTATGTGGACCCGACCATTTTCGGCTGGAAAAAGAGCGCGGACTGGGTCATCATGGTATTCTTCGGCGGCGTCAACAGCCTGACGGGTTCTGTTGTGGGTGCGTTCATCCTCAGCGGTCTTCCCGAGGTGCTTCGTTCGCTCGACCAGTACCGCAGCATCATTTACGCGATTCTGGTTCTGCTCATCATCAACTTTAAGCCCTCCGGTATTTTTGGAGAGTGGGAGCTTTCGCCCCGCAACCTGAAAGCGCTGGGAGAGAAGCTGGCAAAAAGATCCCGGAAGGAGGAAAAGACGGATGGCGCTGCTTGAGGTAAAAAACATCAGTAAGTCCTTCGGCGGACTCAAAGCGATCCAGGATTTTTCTCTGGAAGCGGAAGCGGGCGAGATTCACGGAATCATTGGCCCGAACGGAGCCGGTAAAACCACCATTTTCAACGTTATCTCCGGTGTGTATACGGCGGACGAGGGTTCGGTTACCCTCAAAGGCAAAGACATCACCAAAATGGAGCAATATCTCATCACCCGCGAGGGCATGGGGCGCACGTTCCAGAATATCCGCCTGTTTAAGGGTCTGACGGTGCTCGAAAACGTGTTGTGCGCGTTCGACCCGCAGTCGAAGTACGGCATTGTGGGAGGGTTGCTCCCTACGCCGAAGCGCCTTTCAGAAGAAAAGCGCGGCCGCGAGATTTGCGAGCAGTATCTCGAGCTGGTCGGCATGGCCGATTATAAAAATGAACGTCCCGAAAACCTGGCTTACGGCAAGCAGCGCCGCGTGGAAATCGCACGCGCACTCACCTGCCACCCCAAGGTGCTTCTGCTCGATGAGCCCGCAGCGGGCCTGAACCCCACAGAGGTTTCGGAGCTGACCGATCTGATCCAGCGCCTGTCGGCAGATATCGGCTTTGCGATTCTGCTGATTGAGCATCGTCTGGAGCTGGTCATGAGCATCTCGCACAAAATCCATGTGCAGAACTTCGGCAAGACCATTGCCGTCGGCACGCCGGATGAGGTGCGCCAGAACCCCGAAGTCATCGAAGCCTATCTGGGAAAGGAGGAGTAAGCAATGGCAATGCTGGAAGTAATGGATCTGAGCGTGGACTACGGCCACGTAAAGGCATTAAAGCATGTCAGCGTCGAAGCCAACGAGGGCGAAATCGTCAGCATCATCGGCTCGAACGGCGCGGGAAAGACAACGCTGCTGCGTACGATCTCCGGTCTGAAAAAACCGCAGGGCGGCAAGGTTCACTTTTTGGGAGAAACCCTGCCGAGCCAGCCGCACAAGATTGTGGCCAAAGGGATCGTGCATGTGCCGGAAGGCCGCAAAACCTTCTCCGGCCTTACCATCCGCGACAACCTGCTGGTTGGCGGGTACCTCTTTAAGGGCAGAGAGCTGGAAAATGATTTGCAGGAGCAGTACTGCCTGTTCCCCATCCTGAGAGAACGTCAGGACCAGTTTGCCGGAACCCTGTCCGGCGGCGAGCAGCAGATGCTTGCGATCAGCCGCGGGCTGATGGCCCGGCCCAAGATCATCCTGCTGGATGAACCCAGCCTTGGTCTGGCTCCCCTGATCGTCAATCAGGTATACGATTTGATTAAAAAAATCCGCGATTCCGGAATTACCGTGCTGCTGGTAGAGCAGAACGCCCGCAAGGCGCTTTCCATCTGCGACAAGGCGTATGTTCTGGAAAACGGTATGATCAATATCAGTGGTACCGGCGACGAGCTGCTGCACAGCGATACCGTGCGCAAGGCGTATCTGGGCGGCTGATGAAGGTACTTTGGAAACATAGATTGAGAGGCGAACAATCATGATCCGTGAATGGAATGAAGAATCTCTGGACCACCGCAACGCACTGCTGTATGCGATGGGGGTTTCAGAGGAGGACGCAAAGCGCCCTGTGATCGGACTGGTCAATTCCTGGAATGAAATGAACCCCGGACATTTTCCGTTTAAGGATGTCGTTGCGGAAATGAAGGAAGAGATCTACAAGGCTGGCGGCCTTGCGCTGGAACTTCCCGTTACCGGCATCTGCGACGGCATCTGTTCCAACACCCCCGGCGACCGCTATACGCTGCCCGCGCGCGACCTGGTTTCGAGCGAGGTGGAAATGGTCGCCGAGCTGAACATGCTCGAGGGCATGGTCATTATGTCCACCTGCGACAAGGTGGTGCCCGGCATGATCATGGGCGCTCTGCGGGTGAATATCCCCACCGTGATGCTCACCGGCGGTTTTATGGCGGCCGGACATACCGAGGAAGGCAAGATGCTGACCCTCACACACACCAAACAGGCTTACGCCGCTTACATTGCGGGTGACATCGACCGCGATCATTACAAGATGGTTGTCCGCAACGCGTGTCCCACCCCGGGCGCCTGCCCGTTTATGGGAACCGCGAACACCATGTGCGCTCTGGCCGAAATTCTGGGCCTGTCGCCGCACGGCAACGCCAGCGTGCGCAGCCAGACGTCCGAGTGGCACGAAATGGCCCGCAGCGCGGCGCGCAGATTGGTGCAGGCTGTCCGCGACAACATCCGTCCGCAGAGCTTTATCACGCAGGAGAGCTTTGAGAACGCGGTTCGCTACATGATGGCGACCGGCGGCTCTACCAACAGCCTGCTGCACATCCCGGCGATCGCGCGCCAGATCGGCTGCGAGATTTCGCCCGAAACCTTTGACCGCATCAGCCGCGAGGTTCCAGTTATCAGCGCGATTTACCCGAATCACCCGACCTATACCATGGAGGAATTCTCTGCGGCAGGCGGCCTGGGCGCCGTTGTGAAGGAGCTGGCGAAAGCCGGTAAGATCAACACGAAATGCGGCGGCATGTTCGGCACCATCGGCGAAAAGGCCGAGCTTGCGCATAACAGCAACACGGATGTGATCCGTCCGGTCGAAGAGCCGATTCACGAGCAGGGCGGCCTTGCGGTGCTGCACGGCAATATCGGCAGCGAGAGCGCCATCGTCAAGTTCAGCGCCGTAGACCCCGAGGCGTGGAAGTTCAGCGGCCCCGCCAAGTGCTACGATTCGCAGGACGACGCGTGGAACGCGATTCTCCGCGATGAGATCGTACCGGGCGACGTGGTGGTCATCCGCTACGAAGGCCCGAAGGGAAGCCCCGGAATGCCCCATATGGAAACCTTCATGGCTGCCGTTTTGGGCAAGGGAATGGGCAAAGAGATCGCGCTTGTTTCCGACGGACGCTTTTCCGGCGCAACGGGCGGTCTGGCCATCGGCCATGTCAGCCCCGAAGCCTATGAGGGCGGCAATCTGGCCCTGATCGAAAACGGGGATGTCATCCATATCGACATTGAGGGACGCACCCTCACCATCGATGTCAGCGACGAAGAGTTCGACCGCCGCCGCGCATCGTGGAAGCCGGTGGAGAAACCCGCGATCGGCTGGCTGGATCTGTACCGCAGAAACTGTACCTCCGCACATAAGGGAGCTACGGTTTACTGGAAGAAATGAGCATATCGATCTGAAAACGGTTGCAGGTGCAGGGAAAGAATGCTATGATTCATTTGAGGTGATTGACTTTGACCAACATCAAGGATGTCGCAGCGGTGGCCGGGGTTTCGGCCAGCACTGTTTCCAGAGTGCTCAGCGGCAAGAGCTATGTGAATGAGCAAACCCGCCAGCGCGTGCTGGAGGCCGTGAAGAAAATGGATTACAGCCCGAACGTGCTTGCAAAAGGGCTGAAAATGGGGCGCAGCAATACCATTGCGCTGATGGTTCCCAGCATTCAGAACCTAATTTTCCCAGACATTACCCGCGGTGTGGAGGACACCGCCCGTAAAAACGGTTTTACGGTGGTTCTCTGCAATACCGACGAGGATGTCGAGGTGGAAAAATCCTATATCAATAAGCTGAAAAAGCGCTGGATCGACGGCTTTATCGTCTGCTCCATGCTGCCCGGCTCCGACCACATCCGCGCTCTGCGCGACGAGGGCTTTCCTCTGGTGCTGGTCAACCGGTGCGCGAAAGAGGAGCATCTGGACGCGGTGATCGTCGACAACTACAAGGCGTCGTACGACGCGGTCAACTATCTGGTGCGCACAGGGCACAGCCGCATTGCGCTGGCGCTCGGGCGCGAAGAGGTGATTCTGTACCGCGACCGTCTGGAGGGCTATCTGGCCGCTCTGCGCGACAATCAGCTTCCCGTGGATGAACGGCTGATCCTGCGGGAAACGAACGGCAGCAACAGCTTTTATTATCTGACGCGGAACATGCTTTCGGTACAGCCCTGGCCCGACTCGATTTTTGCAACGAGTGACCCCAAGGCGATCGTGATCCTGCATGCGCTGCACGATATGGGCGTGCGCATCCCGCAGGATATTTCCGTGCTGGGCTTCGATAACGTCGGCCTGTCCGCGCTGGTGGAGCCTCCGCTTTCCACCGTGTCGCAGCCGCTGTACGAAATGGGCGTCGTTGCGGCCACAAAGCTGATCAACCAGATTCGATATAAGGATAAAACCGGCGGCCTGCCGGAGCCTGCGGTCGATATACTGAATACCGATCTTGTGATCAGAAAATCGACCCGATGAAAGGGTGAACCAAATGAACCCACTGGGCATTAATCTTTGGAACTGGACCAATGCGCTGGGCCCCGATTGTCTGGGCCTGCCGACGAAGATCGCCGAAATGGGCTTCGACGCTGTGGAAATCCCGATGACCCAGCCGGAGCTTTCGGAGCCTCTCGCCGAGGAGATCCGCAAAACCGGCCTTCGCGTTTCGCTCTGTGCGGCGATGTCGCCGGGGCGTGATCTTTCGAACTTTGACCCGCAGGTTCGGGCCAATACGATGGAGTACCTGACGAAATGTCTTGAAACCGGGGCAAAGCTCGGGGCCGATGTGTTCGCCGGCCCGCTGTATGCGGGCGGCGGAAAGAGCCATCTGCTGCCGCCGGACGAAGCCGAGCGCGAGTGGGAGCTCGCGGTGCAGGGACTGCGCGCCCTTAGTGCCCGTGCGCGGGAATACGGGGTGCGCCTTGCGATCGAGCCGCTCAACCGCTACCGCAGCAGTGTGGTCAATACGGCGGAGCAGGCGCTGCGCATGGTAAACGATGTGGACGACGATTTTCTTGGAATCCACTTTGATACCTTCCACGCAGGCATTGAAGAAGAGGATCTGTGCGGCGCGGTCGAGCGCGTGCTGGCCGCCGGGAAAATGTTTCACTTTCACGCCTGCGCCAATCACCGCGGCGCACCCGGGCAGGGATTTTTTCCGTGGGAGCAGATTTTCGGTCTGCTGCGCAGCCACGGCTATCAGGGCCATGTCACGATGGAGACCTTCAAGCCCGGCGGGCTTGACAGCGGCTGGGTGCAGCTCGGGGAGTCCCCCGATGCGCTGGCACTGGCTGGGTTTCGCTGCCTGATCGGCGCGTTCCGTGAAAAACAGGCAATCTAAAAATAGTACGCCGGTTCATTTTTGAATGGGCCAGTGCGGCCTTATATTGCAAACGATTGCATAAAATCATTCGCTTACAGAATGAAAGAAAGGATGGATCAAATGGCTTCGCATGAAAAGTTTCATTTTCAGTCGATCGAAGAGTTGAAAGAGAAAATCGCCGAGCTAGGGGCGAATATTCATCTGAGTGAGGACTTGTCTCCGCTCGCACATCCGGTGAAGGTCGGCAGCAAAACCTCGCCGAACGCAATTGCAGTGCTCCCTATGGAGGGCTGCGATTCTGAGCCGGACGGTTCGCCGAGCGAGCTGGTAGAGCGCCGGTATACCCGTTTTGCCGAGGGTGGAGCCGGGCTGCTGTGGTGGGAGGCCTGCGCTGTTGTGCAGGAGGGCCGTGCAAACCCGCTGCAGATGATGCTCACCAAAGAGAATGTAGGCAAATTTGCCGAGCTGCTGAAAAGAACCAACGCGGCCGCCGCGGCTGCAAACGGAGCGGATCACCGTCCGCTGAACATCGTTCAGCTGACGCATTCCGGCCGTTATTCCAGACCGGAGGGCCACAAGGGCGCTCCGCTCGTGCCGCAGCATGATCCTCTGCTCGACCCCCGCGTGGGCCTTGATCCCGACGCGCCCGTTATCACCGATGAATACCTCGACGCACTCACCGGAAAGTATGTGCAGTCCGCGCTTCTGGCCAAAGAGGCCGGCTTTGACGGCGTAGACATCAAGAGCTGTCATCGGTATCTGCTCAGTGAGCTGCTGGCCTCCCACACCAGAGAGGGAAAATACGGCGGAAGCTTTGAGAACAGAACGCGCTTCCTGCGCCAGACCATCCGCGCCGTGCGCGAGGCCGTGGGCGACGATTTCCTGATCGCCTGTCGGTTCAACGTGTTCGACGCGCATCCCTATCCCTACGGTTTCGGCGTGGATCAGGAAGACGCGTGGAAGTTTGACCCCACCGAGCCGATGATGCTCGTGAAGATGCTGGTGGAAGAGGGCGTAGACCTGCTGAGCAATTCCGCGGGCAACCCGTACTATATTTATCCGCAGGTGACGCGTCCGTTCGATCAGTCGAGCATGGGCATTCCCGTGCCGGATGAGCATCCGCTCGAGAGCGTTTCCCGCCTGTTTGACTTTACCCGCCGCATTCAGGAGGCCGCCGGAGACGTTCCTGTCATCGGCAACGGCTACACCTGGCTGCGCCAGTATGCACCCTACGCAGGCGCCGCGAACATCGCGGATCACAGCTGCAGCTTTATGGGCCTTGGCCGTTCCAGCTTCGCTTACCCCGAGGCTCCGCGCGATATTCTCACCAAAGGTGAGATGGACCCGAAGCAGTGCTGCATTACCTGTTCCAAGTGTACGCAGATCATGCGCGACCACGGCCGCACGGGCTGCGTCATCAAAGACAGCAAGCTGTATGCCCCGCTGTACCGCGAGGCCAGAGAGGAAGCGCAGCAGCGCGAACACAGCTTTCAGTAAAAGGGGGAACCTCACTTGAAAGAATGGAACAGCAGAGTCGGCCGTGTGGCCGAACCGATGAAAACAGATTTTATGCAGAGAACTTTTTCCGAGCCCGCAGAGGGCCAGGTGCTGATCCGCGTGGTATCCAGCGCGATCTGCGGCAGCGATCTGCATATTTTTAAAGGCCGTCACCCGGCAGTTCCGCTGCCGGTGACGATCGGCCATGAATTTTCCGGCGACATCGTCGCGGTAGGCCCCGGAGTTACCGGGCTTTCCGAGGGCGACCGGGTCACGCTCGAGCCCTGCATCGTCTGCGGCACGTGCGAAGCCTGCCGCCACGGCAATTACGGGTACTGCGAGAACATCAGCTTCTCTTACCGCAAGGGCGACGGCGCGATGGCGGATTATGTGATGGCACAGGCCGGGCATGTGTTCCGCCTGCCGGATGATCTGAGCTACCACGCGGGCGCGCTGATCGAGCCGCTTTCCGTTGCGACGCATGCCGTTCGCCGGGCAGACATCAGGCTGGGCGAAACTGTGCTGGTCATCGGCGCGGGCGCGATCGGTCTTCTGATCGCGGCAGTATGCCGCAAGAGCGGCGCTTCGCAGGTCATCATTGCCGACCATTCCGATGCCCGCCTCAAGCTGGCGCTGGAGCTCGGCGCAACGGCGGCGGTCAATTCCGGCAAAGAGCCGCTGGAAGATGCCCTTCACCGCCTGACCGGCGGCAAAGGTGTGGATAAGAGCTTTGAGTGCGTCGGCCTTGAAGCGACCTTCGTGCAGGCCATTTCGTCCATCCGTCAGAACGGCCTTGCAACGATCGTGGGTATTTTTGAAAACCCGAAGATCAATATCCCGGCAGATCTTTTTGTCTCCCGTGAAATCCGGGTGCAGGGAGCGCAGGGCTATTGCTGGGATTTCCCCGTGGCCATTGAGCTTTCCCGCGAGCTGAATCTGGAAAAGCTGGTGACCCATGTGTTCCCGCTGGATGATTTGCAGAAGGCGCTGGAAACCTGCCTCGACAGAAGTGCCGGCAGCGTAAAGGTGCTGCTGGAGCCGTAACCGGCGTCTGATCAAATTAGAACAGGAGAGAACAGTATGAAAAAGACCGCAATTGTGACTGGCGGAAGCCGGGGAATCGGTTTTGCGATTGCCCGCCGGCTTGGGCTGGACGGCTTTTCCGTTATGATATTCGCGACCACTCCCAAAGAGGCGAATCAGGAAAGGCTCGATCAGCTTTCCGCTGAAGGAATCGAATACCATTATGTTCAGGGCAACCTCGGTTCTTCGGAGGATCGCCAGAGACTTGTGCAGGAGGCGGTGGATCGCTTCGGCGGAATCCATGTGCTCGTCAATAATGCGGGCGTGGCTCCCAAGGTGCGCGCCGATCTGCTCGAAATGAGCGAAGAAAGCTTCGATTTCGTGGTGGGCGTCAATACCAAGGGCAACATGTTCCTCACCCAGGCCGTGGCAAAGCAGATGCTTCGCCAGCCGATCGAGGGCAAAAAGCGCGGAACCATCGTGAACGTTTCGTCCTGCTCGGCTGAGGTATCTTCCACCAATCGTGGGGAATACTGCGTTTCCAAAGCGGGTGTGTCGATGCTGACCACTTTATACGCAGACCGCCTGGCCGCCGAGGGGATTCTGGTGAATGAGGTGCGCCCAGGCGTGATTTTCACCGACATGACCTCCAGCGTGCAGGAAAAGTATGAGTCGCTCATCGAGCAGGGGATTTTCCCGATTGCCCGCTGGGGGACCCCGGAAGACGTCGCCAACGCTGTCGGCGTGTTCTGCGGCGACGAGTTCCTGTATACTACCGGGAATTATATCGACATCGACGGCGGATTCCACATCAAACGACTGTAATCATAATAAGGGAGGCGGCCATGAACACATCTTCATTGCAAACCCCGCAGGGGACTTACCGGCAGATCACGGTGAACACCGTGGTTGTGGGTTCCGGAGCGGCCGGCTTTAATGCCGCCGACCGCCTCTGGATGCTGGGGCAGCACGACGTTGCCATTGTGACCGAGCACGTTAAGGCGGGCACCTCCAGAAATACCGGTTCAGACAAACAAACCTATTATAAGCTCACGCTCTCCGGCGGGGACCCGGACAGTGTGCGGGAAATGGCGGAAACGCTCTTCTCCGGCGAGTGTGTGGACGGCGACATCGCATTGTGCGAGGCGGCGCTGTCCGCGCAGGGCTTCCTGCGCCTTGCGGAGCTGGGCGTTCCGTTCCCGAAAAATCGATATGGGGAATATGTGGGCTACAAAACAGACCACGATCCGCGCCGCAGAGCAACCAGCGTCGGCCCGTACACCTCCAAGAGGATGACGGAGGCGCTGGAGAAATCGGTCAATGAAAAGCAGATTCCGATTTTTGACCGCATGCAGGTCATCCGGATTCTCTCTGACCGCAGCCGGGTATATGGCCTGCTCTGCCTCGACACCTCCGCGCCGGAGGATGCGGACAGCCGCTTTGTGGTGTTCCGCTGCAAGAATGTGATTTACGCCACCGGCGGCCCCGCGGGCATTTATGCGGACAGCGTGTATCCCTTTGGCCATTTCGGCGCGACGGGCATTGCGTTCGAGGCCGGCGTGCGCGGCAAAAACCTGACGGAATGGCAGTATGGCCTTGCCTCCACCCGGCCCCGCTGGAATGTGTCGGGCACTTATATGCAGGTCATGCCGCGGTTTCTCTCCACAAATCCCGACGGCTCGGATGAGCGCGAATTCTTATTTGACTTCTTTACCGATACGGGCGACATGCTCACCAAGGTGTTCCTCAAGGGCTATCAGTGGCCGTTTGATGTGCGCAAGGTGAAAAACGGAAGCTCGATCATCGATATTCTCGTCTATCTGGAAAGCTGCAAGGGCCGCAAGGTGTTCCTTGATTTCCGCTCGAATCCGGGCGGCGGCGAGCTGGATTTCTCCGCTCTGGGAGCGGAAGCACGCGACTATATGGAAAAAGCGGGCGCCTGCTTCGGCACGCCGTATGATCGCCTGCTGCATATGAACACCCCCGCGGTGGAGTTTTACCGCGGACGCGGCGTAGACCTTGCGAAAGAGCCGCTGGAGATCGCCCTTTGTGCCCAGCACAATAACGGCGGTCTTGCGATCAACGCATGGTGGCACACGAATCTGGAGGGCTTTTTTGCCGCCGGAGAGGTCAGTGCCAGCCATGGCGTGTACCGTCCGGGCGGCAGCGCGCTGAATGCCGGTCAGGTGGGTTCTTCCCGCGCGGCCGAGTATATCGCGGCCCGCAGAACCGGCGAGCCGGAGGAGGAGCAGGCGTTTTTGGCCTGCGCTCTGGAAGCTGCCGGGCAGATGAACGCCCTTGCGGACGAAGCGGTGCACAATACTGCCGGTACGCCCGTGCAGCAGCTGTGGGATACCGCCGCCGTGCGGATGAGCCGCTTTGGCGCAGCCATTCGCAGCGGCGAAGGAATTGACGCCGCCTTAGAAGAAACGCGCCGGGAGCTTTCCGAATTTTCCGGCCTGGTTTTCGTTGCTTCCCCCGCGGAGCTTTCAAAGCTGTTCCGCCTGCGCGATGTTCTGATCTGCCAGCAGGTGTATCTTTCCGCCATGCGCGATTATCTCGAGCGGGGCGGCAAAAGCAGGGGAAGCGCCCTGTACACCGACCCGGACGGAGAAAAACCATATGCCGTTCTGCCGGATACCTTTACCTTCCGGCTCGATAACGGAGCGGGGGGCGGCGTGATTCAGGAGGCCGTTTATCAAAACGGCGCCTGCGAGATCAGCTGGCGGCCCGTACGCCCGATTCCGGAGGACGACGACTTTTTTGAAAACGTCTGGCGTTCCTACCGCGAAAACGGAAACATTGACGAATAAGTAAATTTCGCACCCAGTTTGGAATAAGCCGCAGCCTCGCGCGGCCGGTGCATTTGTGCAGCCCAAAGCGGGTCCACCCTCCCGCTTTGGAACTGCGTTTGATTTATCCCCTTGAATATGACTTTGCCGGGTGTACGCTCCACCGTACATCCAAATAGGCTTCCTGTGGAAAAGCAAGAGAAAAGCCGAAAGTCTCCATGTGTAACGCGCGCATGGAGGCTTTCGGCTTTTTATACTGATTTTTCACTGAACAGCAGAAACAAGGTTTCGGTTTCCCCCTCACCGTTGGAGGGGGAGAAACGTCCCTTTTCGCCTGTTTCGTGAAGGCTTTGTGTTATACTGTCATCAGAAAATCTTCTTCCCAGATTTTGCCCTTGAGCTGGTCAGATTCCTCAATCGCGGTGAACAGCTCCGGGTATTTGCGCTTCATGCGGGTTTCTTCATCCTGCTTATCCACAATGTGAAGATCAATCAGCGTTCGGATTTTTGAAACGTCCCTCTCCTGGATCAGCCGCAGGATTTCTTCGTGCTGCTCATAGGTTTGCTGACGGATGTCCGTCTCCGAAAGGGACAGCAAACGGATCCGGTAATAATGGCTCGACATGTTCAGAACGTTTTCCAGACAGAACGGGTGGTTGGTCGCCTGAAAGAAAACCGTGTGAAAGGCGTCGTCCGTACGCAGAAAATCGCGGGCATCCTTGTTTTCCAGCGCCTTCTTCTGCTGCAGCAGCAGATCCTTTAAAGCTTTAATGTCAGATTCCTGGTAGCTTTCTAAAAACTCCCCCAGAACCCTTTCTTCGATGCAGGACCGCATAAAACGTTCGTCTCTCACTCGCTGGATGTCGATTTTAGAAACGATCGTGCCCTTTTGCGGCGTGGTCGTCACCAGACCGTCCTTTGCAAGCTGTATCAGAGCGTCCCGGATGGGAGAGCGGCTCACCTTTAAAAAGTCACTCAATTCGTTGATGTTGATGGTCTGGCCGGGTTTCACCTGCAGCCCAATGATGCTGCTGCGAAGGTACTGATATACATTTTCTCCCGCTGTCTGAGAGTCCTTGGGTTGCTTCTGATTGGTCACAAATGCCCCTCCTAAAATGAAAGTGGACGACGGAATAGGAAGAAATAATCTCTAACATATTGATCTAATATATTGTAGTGCAATACTGACTGTAATACAAGAGGAAATGAAAAATATTGTGCGGCTTCGCGCTATATCTATGTTAAAAAAATGACTTTTTGACCAAATTCATAAACGGTTGACTGGCATTTTGTAGAATATACTCATAGACTGATGCGTTTTACTATGCTATATTTAACATGGCAGACAGTTATATTAGGTTAATATATTAACGTAATATTTAACATAGTATATATCAGATGGAAATGTGCATTTTGAAGGGTGGTCACAATCTTGAAAGAAGTAGTCATTACCGGGCCCCGACAGTTTGAAGTACGACAGGCTCCTGTGCCGAAACCCGGTGACGGAGAAGTGTTGATTCAAATGAAAGCGGCCGGCGTGTGCGGTTCCGATTTTCATTTGTTTTTAGGAGAAAACCCCAATGCGGTATATCCCCGCATTCCCGGCCATGAGAATGCCGGTGTGGTGGTAGAGGTAGGCAAAGACGTAACCTCTGTTCAGCCCGGCGATGCCGTGGTGGTCGATCTGGTGGTTGCCTGCGGTCACTGCCCACAGTGCCTGAGCGGACGAAGGAACATCTGCCGAACGGTAAAGGCGCGCGGCGCCGCGATCGACGGCGGCTGGCGGGAATACCTTGCGGTACCGGAGCATGAGGTTTATATTTTGCCCAAGGGAATTACATATCGTGAGGCGGCACTGATCGAGCCCTTTGCCATCGGCGGCCACTGCACCAGGCGGGCCGGGATTCAGGGCGGCGAATCGGTGCTGGTGCTGGGCAGCGGAACCATCGGCGCGGTGATTCTGCAGACCTTAAAACAGAAGGGCTGCCGGGTGATTTGTGCCGATATCAATGAAAGCTCTTTGGAGCGTGCGAAAGAATACGGCGCCGATTCTGTTGTCAATACGAAGATACAGAATCTGAAGGAATGCGTACAGGCGTTTACAAATGGAGCCGGGGTCGATGTGATTTTCGATTCCGCGTGCTATCCGGGCTCGCTCACCGCGGTGCTGGAACAGGGTATTCCCACAAATGGGGCGACCATTGTCCCTCTGGGCTTCTGCACAGAGCCAGAAGGGATCACGCAGGCGATGATCAACGCGCGGGAGCTTTCCATCATCGGCACCAGAATGTCCAGCGGTCAGTTCGAGCCCACCATCCAGAACTTTGCACAGGGGAAATTCCAGCTCGACGGCATGGTCAGTCATTACATCCCCTTCGATCAGGTGGATCAGGTATTTGAGAATATGCTGCGCCCGGTGAAGGACATGAAGAAGATGGTCATCGTGTTTGGGGAGCAGGAATAGGCTTTTTTCAGAACAGGAATTTAGCGGCGGGGAAATTTCGGAGCCGCTAAAGATAGAATGTGAGAAAAAACAGGAGGAGTTCAAGAATGAAAAAGTTTTTTGAGAATTCGGGAGGAAAACCGACAGTGAAGAAGGTGCTTTCCAGCATCCTGGCGGTCGCGATGATCGCTTCCGTTACGACGGCGTGCGGCGGCAGCACCGGAAGCACTGCAAGCACAGGCGGCAACGCCGAGGAAAAGGAGTTCAGCCTGAAAATCGGCGACAACTGGGGAGTCACACACCCCATGGCGGCGGCTCTTGACAACGTCTTTAAGAAACAGATCGAAGAAAAGTCCGGCGGCAAGATTAAGGTGGATGTCTATCATGACGGTCTGCTGGGCGACGAAGCCGCTCTTTGGCAGGCTGTCCGCGACGGTTCCGTAGACTTCACGGTGGTCGGCACCCCGATGAACCAGGAGTTCCCGATGATGCTGATTTCCGACTGGCCGTTCCTGTATCGTGACCTCGACCACGCGAAAAAGGTCTGGACGGGTCCGATCGCGGATGAAGTTAGCTCAAAGTTCCATGAAAAATTCCCCGAGGTGGAGCTGCTCGGCTGGGGCCCCAACTCCGCGCGTACCTTTACATCAAACAAGAAGCTGACGAGCGTTGAGGACTTTGCGGGTCAAAAATTCCGTATGCCCAACAACCCGATTCACGTCGGTATCACCCAGAACCTTGGGGCTTCCGCGACGGTCATCCCGCTCGGCGAGCTGTTCACCGCGCTGGAAACCGGCACCGTAGACGGACAGGACAACGGCATGGTGACAGTGCTTGCCCAGAACTTCCAGGAAGTTCAGAAATACCTGTATGAAACCAACCATATCGTCGCCACCCTCGAGATCGTTGCGAATACGGATAAGCTTGAGGAAATGTCCGAGAATCAGCGCCAGATCATCCGCGACGCGGCCAAGGCCACCGCTGCTCAGGCGTGGGAAGACTACATTGCCTCCGTTGATAAAGATCGCCAGACTCTGATAGACGCTGGCGTGACCGTAACTGCCTGCTCCGACGAAGACCGGGCGAAAATCATTGAGAAAATCCAGCCCACCATCGACAAGCTTCTTGCTGAAAATGACTGGGCAAAGGGTCTGACCGAAGAAATCAAGGCGGTTCAGTGATTTAATCTGAACAAGACCGTGCCCCTCTGGCTGGGGTACGGTCTTGTGTATCAAAGAGGAGGGGGATTTATGTCCGACAGCAGTCATAAGTCGCAAGGATTCAGAAAAGCTGTAGACAAATTGTTCAAGGTCATAGAGATTGTGATAGCAATCTTTCTGGGCGTCATGATTTTTTTCACCTTTTTAAATGTGATACTGCGTCAGTTTAATTTGGGCTTTGCGTGGAGCGAAGAAGTAGCGCGCATCTGCTTTATCTATTTGGTCTATTTGGGCTCGATCATAGCCGCACGCGAAAACCGTCATCTGATGATTGACACGATGATTCACAAGGTTCCTCCCAAAGCGCAGAAGATTCTGTACGTGGTCATTCAGGGCACGATCATTTGGCTGATGGGTGTGCTGGCGACGGGCGCGTTTCAAAACGCGTGGAAGAACCGCAACGACTTTTGGGTTGCGACACACTTCCCGGTCTTTATGGTGCATTTTGCCGGCGTCCTGCTGGGCGTTTCGGTTATCATTATCTCACTGGTAAACCTGTACCGTATGTTCTTCCTGAAAGAATCCGTATTGGAGCTGTTCGGGGATCATGGTGAGGACGATGTGCTGTCCGATGACGGAGAATTAGGGGAAGGAGCCGGTCTGCAATGATTATTGCTATCTTTATTGCTTCCATGCTCGTAGGGATCGTCATCGGACTGCCGATCGCCGTAGCATTGCTGCTGTGCGCTGTGGCGACAGCGCTGGCGCTCGGCGGCGGCGACGCAAACCCGACGATCATCGCGCGCACGCTGATGCAGGGCTCGGATTCCGTTACCATGATGGCGCTGCCGTTCTTCGTGCTGGCGGGCGAAATCATGAATCGCGGCGGACTGACGAAGCGCATCATTGCGTTCTGCAATATCTTTATCGGGCGTGTGCGCGGCGGATTGGGTTATGTTACGATCCTCGCGTGTCTGATGTTTGCTTCGCTTGTCGGCTCTGCTGTCGCGGCCTGTGCCGCGCTGGGCGCGATTCTGATTCCCATGATGGCGAACTCCGGCTATAATCGCGAGAAAGCCGCCGCGCTCACCGCAAGCGCGAATCTGGTCGCGCCGATCATGCCGCCGTCGGTGCCGATGATTGTGTACGGCATTGCGGCGGGCGTTTCAATCAAGTCCCTGTTCATGGGCGGCATTGCGCCGGCCGTTTACCTTACGATCATCGCCAGTGTGGTGTGGTTTTTTGTTTCCCGCAAAAAAGGTGTTGTGCCGGATACGGAAACCGTATCGAAACCGACGCCGAAAGAAGCGGTTAAAATTATTCTCGCCGGTTTGTGGGCGCTGCTGCTTCCGGTGATTATCCTCGTCGGTTTGCGCTCCGGTTATTTCACCGCGACGGAAGCGGGCGTGATCGCCTGCGTCTACGCGATCCTGATCGGTCTGTTCGTCTACCGCGAGATGAAGATCAAAGATTTGATGAAAGCGTTTGTCGCGTCGGCGAAGATGTCCGCTGTGGTGATGTTCCTCGCGGCAGCTGCCAACTGCGCCGCCTACTTTATGACGATCTCACGCATTCCGCAGATGATGACATCCGGTCTTGAGGGCCTGGTGGAAAGACCGACGCTTCTGATGTTCGTACTGATGTGCATTGTCGTCGTTGTGGGTCTTGCTATGGACGTGGTGCCGAGTATTCTGATCCTTACGCCCATTATGCTCCCGCTGGTAAAGGCGGCAGGGATCGACCCGGTGTATTTCGGAATCGTGTTTGTACTGATGAACGTGCTGGGTCTGACGTCTCCTCCTGTCGGACCTGTTTTGAATGTGGCGTGCGCTACCGGCAAGGTGAAGATGGACAAAATCATCCTGCCGACCATGCCGTATTTTATAGCGCAGACGATCCTGTGTTTCCTGCTGGCGCTTGTGCCGGCACTCGTGGAAGTCCCCTTAAGATGGCTTGGGGGATGATCCTGTGAAAGCAGGGCTGATCGAAAAAACTGGCGAGCTGAAATTCGCAGGCTGTTATGAAGCCAAAAGGAGAGATTAGAATGAAGCTAAACAAAGAGGGAATTCGTCAGCAGGAACAGTGGGAGCAGGCCGGTATCCGCCTGCCCCGGTTTGACATCAACGCGATGCGCGCGCAGACTGAAGCCACGCCGCAGTGGGTGCATTTCGGTGCGGGCAATATTTTTCGCGGCTTTATTGCCGAGCTTCAGCAGCGCCTGCTGGAAAATGGCTCCGCCAGCACCGGGATCATCGCGGCGGAAACCTTTGATGACGAGATCATCGAGAAGATTTATCAGCCGTATGATAATCTGGCGCTTTTGGTGCTGATGAACCCCGACGGCTGCCTCGACAAGACCGTGGTGGGCAGCATTGCCTGCGGTCTTTCCGCCGCGCCGCACAAGGAGCAGGACTGGAACGAGCTCAAGCGGATTTTCCGCAGCCCGTCGCTGCAGATGGTGAGCTTTACCATCACGGAAAAAGGCTACAGCCTGCGCGACATGAAGGGGGAGCTTCTTCCGATCGTGCGCGAGGATTTGCAGGCAGGCCCCAAGGCCCCGCATCATGCGATGGCCATCGTGGCTGCTCTGGCCTATGAGCGCTACCAGGCGGGCGAGCTGCCGGTTGCTTTTGTCAGCATGGATAACTGCTCACACAACGGCGAAAAGCTTTCCTCCTCCGTATTGGAGATCGTTCGGTTCTGGCAGCAGAAAGGTCTGGTTCCGGCAGAGTTTGCCGCGTATATGGAAAATCCGGAAAAGGTGGGATTCCCATGGTCGATGATCGATAAGATCACCCCCCGTCCCTCCCCGGTAGTGCAGCAGGCTCTGGAGCAGGATGGGGTGGAGGAGATGGCCCCCGTCATTACGGAGAAAAAGACCTTTATCGCTCCGTTTGTCAACGCGGAGGTGCCGCAATATCTGGTGGTGGAGGATCAGTTCCCGAATGGGCGCCCCGCTTTGGAGAAAGCGGGAGTCTATTTCACAGACCGCACTACCGTGGAAAATACCGAGCGCATGAAGGTGACCACCTGTCTGAATCCCCTGCATACCGCTCTGGCGGTGTACGGCTGCCTGCTGGGCTATGATTCCATCGCGGCGGAAATGGCTGATCCGCAGCTCAAGAAACTGGTCGAGCGAATCGGCTACGACGAGGGAATGCCGGTCGTGGTAGACCCCGGCATCATTCATCCCATGGATTTTATCCACGAGGTGATCGATCAGCGCCTGCCGAACCGCTTTATTCCCGATATGCCTCAGCGAATCGCCACGGATACCTCCCAGAAGGTCGCGATCCGGTTCGGTGAAACCATCCGCGCGTATCAGAGCCGCGAGGGACTCAATCCCGGCGATCTGGTTTACATTCCGCTGGCGCTCGCCGGCTGGCTGCGCTACCTGCTGGCCCTTGACGACAACGGACAGCCGATGGAGGTCAGCGCCGACCCCATGCGCGAGCAGCTGCAGCAGTATTTACATGGAATCGAGCTGGGCAATCCCGCATCGTATCACGGCCAGCTGCGCCCGGTGCTGGAGAACGAAGCGGTGTTCGGTGTCAACCTGTACCAGGCGGGCCTTGGCGAAAAGGTAGAAGGCATGTTCCAGGAGCTGATTGCAGGGCCTCACGCGGTACGTGAGACTCTGAAACGTTATATTCTTTAAAAAGGGCGATTGATGTCTTTCCCCGCCGCAGGTGGGGAAAGACATGGTTGTACTTGCATCAGTTAATTGGAAAGTGAATCAATTCTGAAAAAAGAAGGAGAGAATAAGGCATGAAAATGACATTTCGCTGGTACGGCAGCGGCTTTGACCCGATTCCCCTGAAATACATCCGCCAGATTCCCGGTGTAACCGGTGTGGTCGGCACCCTGATGGACGTCCCCGCCGGGGAGCTCTGGCCGCTCGAAAAGATCAAGGCGCTCCAGAAAGAGGTCAACGATGCCGGCCTCGAGCTGGAAGTGATTGAGAGCGTTAATGTCCATGAGGACATCAAGCTGGGCCTGCCCACTCGTGATCGCTATATTGAGAATTACAAGCAGACTTTGCGCAACCTGAAAGAGATCGGCGTAAAGGTCGTCTGTTACAATTTTATGCCAGTGTTCGACTGGACCCGTTCCGATCTGGCCAAGGTGCTGCCCGATGGCTCCAACGTGCTGTCATACGATCAGTCCATCATCGACAAGATCACCGACCCGCAGAAGATGGCCGATGAAATCCAGAAGGATTCCGGCGAGTTCGAAATGCCTGGCTGGGAGCCGGAGCGCATGGCCAGCCTGAAGCAGCTGTTTGAGCAGTATAAGAATGTTTCTCACGAAGATCTGTTTGCAAACCTGAAATATTTTCTGGAGCAGATCATTCCTGTGTGTGAGGAATGCGATATCAAAATGGCGATTCATCCGGATGACCCGCCGTGGGATATTTTCGGACTGCCCCGCATTGCAACCAATGCGGAAAATCTGGAGAAGATTCTGGGTCTTGTCGACAGCAAATACAATGGCCTGACCCTCTGCTCCGGTTCGTTCGGCTCAAACCCGGATAACGACGTCCCCGCGGTAATCCGCCGCTTTGGCAATCGGATTCATTTCGCGCATGTGCGCAATATCAAGATTCACGAGCGCGGCAAGTTCGATGAAAGCTCACACCTGAGCTCCGACGGTTCTCTCGATCTGTTCGAGATCATGAAAGCCTATTACGATGTCGGCTTTGAGGGTTACGTACGTCCCGACCACGGCAGAATGATCTGGGATGAGAAGGGCCGCGCCGGTTATGGCTTGTATGACAGGGCGCTCGGCATCACATACCTGAACGGCTTATGGGAAGCCATTGACAAAATGAGTGCAAAGTAATATTCGAGCATATGGAACAGCGGATGGGCCATGCTTCCCAATTGGGAAAGCGGCCCATCCGCTGTTTTTACAGGCTGAGCCTGCACACACGTCGCGAATCAACTCGGCAAGGGAAAGTGTTTTTTCCGTCGCGGAGGGAAACTTTTATGAAACCTTCTAAAACTTATTATTTTTAATAGTTTCCCCTGTATAGGGTTTCTGCTGGTGCAGGGCCTGCCCCGGCACGAGGGGCAAACCCTGCTCCAGCAGGCAGATCATGTTTGCACTCACATTGTGAGGAAACCGGCAGAAAAACAATCGATTCCCCGCAAAAAAGTTTGATCAAATATAAAAAAGCCTGCCCCAGCTTGAAGGGCAGGCATCAATAAAATTGCGTCTGTAGAAAACTCTCTAAAAGCTATTACGCTTTCAATAGAGAATCTTTCTTCTGGCACTTTTCCACAATCAAATTTGCACACTTGTAAATATCGCCGCCGCCCAGCGTCAGGATCAAGTCCCCTGGCTGTGCGTGCGACATGGCGTAGTCCGCCATCTCTTCAAAAGAAGAAAGACAGACGCTGCCGGGAACCTTTTCCGCAAGGTCCTTGGAGTAAATATGGTAGGTGTTGGTTTCGCGCACCGCCAGAATGGGAGAGAGCACCACGTGCTCCGGGATAGACAGCGCCTTTGCAAAGTCGTCAAGCAGAAGATAGGTGCGCGAATAGGTGTGCGGCTGGAACAGTGCCCATACCGCGTGGAACCCCATGCGGGAGGCTGCCGTCAGCGTGGCGGTCAGCTCAGTGGGGTGGTGGGCAAAATCATCCGCGACTGTTACGCCGTCGAATTTGCCCAGTATCTCAAAACGGCGGTGGACGCCGGTAAAGCGGCCGAGGCTTTCCGCCGCTGTTTTCGGGTCGATCCCAAGGTAATCCGACACCGCGGCTGCGGCCAGCGCGTTCATAATATTGTGCTTGCCCGGAACAGACAGCGTAACGTCGGAAAGCTTTTCGCCGTGCTTGTAAACCGAGAAGCTCTCGCAGGCCTTCGGCAGATCAGAAATTCCGCCCGCGGCATAGTCGTTGTCGGGGTTCATGCCAAACGTGATGATCCGCGCGTTCTGGATTCCCTCCACCGCCTTGCGGCAGTTCGGGTCGTCGCCGTTGATCACCAGCAGACGGCTGGTCTGCGAAGAGAACTGATGAAAGGATTTGATAATGTTTTCCAGCGTGCCGAAGTAATCCAGATGATCGGCGTCGATGTTCAGGATCACAGAGATCGCCGGGGTCAGCTGAAGAAAGGTGTCCACATATTCGCAGGCTTCGCAGATGATCGTCTGGCTTTTGCCGACACGTCCGTTCCCGCCGATGGCAGGCAGCTTCCCGCCAATGATTGCAGACGGGTCCACGCCGCCGTCAATACACACCTGGGTGATCATCGCGGTGGTGGTCGTTTTGCCGTGCGTGCCCGAAACGGCGATGGAGTTCTCGTACCGGCAGGTGACGATTCCCAGCATCACGGAGCGTTCTACCACGGGGATGCCGCGCTCTTCGGCGGCCATCAGTTCGGGATTGTCGTGCTTGACCGCTGCGGTGTATACCAAGAGCTGTGCGTCGCCGATGTTTTCGGCCTTGTGTCCCATCGAAACGGGGATTCCGTAAGAGCGGATTCTATCAAGCGTATCGGATTCGTTCACATCGGACCCGGTCAGCTTAAATCCTTCATGGTGAAGAATCTCTGCCAGAGGGCACATGCCCGACCCGCCGATACCGACAAAATGGATGCGTTTGACCTGATCTAAAATATCCTGCTTCATAAAATAAGGACTCCTTTTATCCTGAAATCGCCGTACAAACGGCGCGAAAAATTGAAACTTCATTGCTTTTAGCGTCCAGAAGGCTTACCTATCTATTATATTGCTTTCGTCACATAAAATAAACAACTTTTTTCATTTTCCGGCGGAAAAAACCAGCCGGATATTCTTTTGCGCAATCACAACCACAAGCAAAAATCCATACTATATTTTAGCAGACGAAATAGGAGGTTATGAAGCTTGGAATGGAACAGCTTTGGAGTGATCGGCGGCGATCAAAGGCAGATAGCGCTGGCAGAATCCATGGCAGCTGACGGATATACGGTATATGCCTACGGTTTTGATAAAGCGGCAGAGCTCAAGGGAGTTCGGCCGGCAGAACTGAGAGATCTGGCACTGGTTTGCGACACGATTGTGCTGCCCTTGCCGGTAACGCGGGACGGGCAGCATTTGAATACGCCGTTGGGCAGCGAGCTGATCCCGCTTGACGAGGAGTTTGCCCAACTGATGCGGAACAGGAGAGTGTTTGGAGGCATGATGGATCGGCTGTATCAAACCAGCGAGCTGTGGCAGGAGATAGACACCCGTGATTACTTTGCCAGAGAAGAGCTGGCTGTGCGCAACGCAGCACTGACAGCAGAGGGAAGTATTGAAATCGCCATGAAAGAATACCCCGGCGCAATCGGGAAATCCCGCTGTCTGGTGGCGGGGTTTGGGCGTATCGGCAAAGCGTTGGCACATATGCTGCGGGGGCTGGGGGCCAGAGTGTCCGTCAGCGCGCGCCGTCCCGAAGATTTTGCCTGGATCGAGGTTTACGGCTACGAGCCGGTGCACACCGGCAGTATCTGTCAGAAAGAACAATACGATATTATCTTTAATACCATCCCGGCCCGGGTGTTTACCAGGCGGGTTCTGTCCGCCATACCCACGGATACGATTTTGATCGATTTGGCGTCTGCTCCGGGCGGTGTGGATACAGAAGCGGCAGAAAAGCTGGGCATTCACGTGATTCCAGCGCTTTCTCTTCCGGGGAAGGCTGCCCCAAAAGCGGCGGGAGAGGTCATTAAGGGGACTATTTACAACATGATGGAGGAGTGAGAGCCTTGAGCGGATTGACCATAGGCTATGCATTGACAGGCTCGTTCTGTACCTTTGAAAAATCGGTGGAGCAAATGCGCCGTTTGATAGACGAAGGACACCGGCTGATTCCGATCATGTCGGAAACTGCCTTTTCGACAGATACGAGGTTTGGCCGTGCGCAGGATTGGAATCAAAAAATTGAGGAACTTTGCGATCACGAAATCTGGCATACGATCGTTCAGGTAGAGCCGATCGGGCCGAAGCGCCTGGTCGATTTGATTTTGATTGCTCCCTGCACGGGGAATACCCTGGCCAAGATGGCCCACGGAGTAACGGACACCGCCGTAACAATGGCGGCAAAATCTCATTTGAGGGTAGGAGGACCGGTGCTTCTGGCCATTTCCACAAACGATGCGCTGAGTGCGGCAGCCCAGAATGTAGGCCGCCTGATGAACACGAAGCACATTTATTTTGTTCCCATGGCGCAGGACGACCCGGAGAATAAGCCGAATTCCGTTGTGTCGGATTTCAGCCTGCTGCCTGCCGCAGTGCTCAGTGCGGTACAGGGCAAACAAATGCAGCCGGTATTGCTGCAAAAATAAAAGGAGGGCGTTTCCGATTGGAAAACGCCCTTTTTTGCGGGCATGAAAAAACAGAAGCTGGTTTTTGTTTTAAATGAAATAAAATCAGCGGTTGAGTTAAAAGGATGATACATACTTCTTACGGATGATTCTATAAAGAAATCGTAAGGTAAATGGATACTTTTGAATCTGAATTTGATATACTGCAGGTTGTTTTTTCTTTCCGGATGAAACCGGAAAGCTTCTATCACGACGCAACGCATTTTGAAAGGATCATTCCATGAACCGTTAGGATCAAATTGCAGAAATGACGGCAAGTAAAAAGAGCTCCTCATTCTGCGGGCGCTGTTCCATTCCTGTTTGCTGATGAACTCGGTGAAGATCACAGGGCCAAGAGGATTGATCTTACCGCGATTCTGTTTTTCTGATCGTGGAACTTTCCTTAGCCCAGAATATCACAGATCATAGATATCCGCAAATCGAAAAATCACCGTAAAGGAGCGGCTATAGCATTTTCTGAAGGCTGAAACGAAAAACATACAGTCAAAAGGAACACATCGAGTCAATCGGTGTGTCCCTTTGCTGTTGGTTTGATTCGCGGTTTCATGGTGAGCTGCTGCAATACGGTATAATTTCTTAAAAAGTAAACCCATGGGGTTCTGTAAATACCCGGATTTCTCATCCTGCCTTTTACAGAAAGCTACTTTAAGTCCTGTATACTCATTTTTTCAAGCTCCGCACGAAGCTTCATTTTTTCGCGGCAGCCAAAATAAATGCCAAGCAAAACGATCGTCGGAATATTGCTGAGCAGGAATGTGGATGCAATGAGAATGAATATTTCCCTGCCGTCCATTCCATCATATACAGCCAACCCTAAAACCATCAGTAAAGAATACAGAAACGTAATTGCCGGGAGGATCAGTCCAAACCATTTGCTGTTCTTTTTCGATAAGAATATCTGAAGAAAAACGCCCCCCACCAATAAAACCAATACCAAAAATAATGCGACTGTTGCATTGGCCACGTTATTCGCCTCCTTTTAGTTTTTTATATTCCGAAATCAGAACCTTAGCTGTGTCAAAATCGATCTTATCATTGACAGCCAGTCGCTTGATCAGTGAAATGTATGGTTCATTTGAAATATCTTCGTTTATTTGAATCTTCTGGATTAATTTATCCAGCCGAAGTCTTACGGTTGGATAAGTGACGCCGTATTGATTGGCGATTTCTTTCAGTGAGCCCGACGCTAACAAAAAGTTCTTCATAAAAGACACATCTTCTTGATCAAGACCGACCATCCATTCAGGAACAATGTCTATTGCCATAAAGCACCTACCTTTCTTTAACTATATTTAGTATATTCTTTAATTTTATTTAAGTCAATATGAAAAATGTTTTATATATAATAAAGCCATCTCCAACAAAGCGCCGGCTTTTTGTATCGTTTTATTAGAAAATAAGGGAAATGGAAAATCCGCCCCAAATCTATTTTCTCTTTTTTTCGCGTCCGAAAAGTCCAGCTTGGTGATCACGTCCGGGTTAGCAATGCTGGTTACGTCCATTGTGCTCAGATACTGGAAGTCCTTATGGCCTGCTCCATGCCTGCGTTGTATTCGCCGCTGATTGCGGGAAACAGATCCCTCCAGCTGATCCAGACGAACTTTTAGAGTCTTGACCGCATCGCTCTTGTCACTCCGTTTGTAGGTGCCGGGGGGAACAGAGCCCGCCGACTGGCCCGACGAAGTCGGAGTCTTGCGCAGCAATCGCAGATAATAGATGCAAGCTATTGACAAATCATCGAGGAGGATTTATAGTTTAAGTAAACTATTAGTTTACTTAAATGCACTGTGATGAAACGGAGAAATGACATGGGACGAAAAGAACGCAGCCAAAAGGAAAAAGAGCTCAGGCGCGGCGATATCATCGACGCCGCCGAACGGGTTTTCTTTTCCAAAGGATATGAGAATGCCTCGATGGATGAAGTTGCAAAGGAAGCGGAATTCAGCAAGCGAACCGTTTATATGTATTTCAGCAGCAAAGAGCAGATTTATTACGAAATCATGATTCGGGGGTACCGGCTGCTGATCGATATGCTGGAAGCTGGTTTTGAAGAGAAAAAGCCTCAAAATGCGGTCGAAGAGCTGCGCTGTATCTTCTTCTCTTTCTTCCGGTTCAGCCAGGAACATGCTGCGTATTTTAAGGCGATCATGGAATATGAGACCAGGGATTCCGACCAATGCGCTGGTCTAAAGGACACACTGATCGAGGAATGCTACCAGTTGGGCGAGCAGATTTTTGACTATCTTTCGCGGGCACTGCAAAAAGGGATACAGGAGGGAAGCCTGCGCAAAGGACTTGACAGCGAAAAGGCCGCATTGATCTTGTGGGCGTGTACCGTTGGCGTTTTCAATACCAGAGAGAAGAAGAAAGAGTATTTAAGAAACTACCACAGCATCGATCCTGAGGAGTTCGTAACTGAGGCTTTCGATATGATGATGCATTTGATTGCAGACAAGGGAGAAACCGAAAATGAAAGGAAAAAAAATTTGTAAGTACGTGGTTAGAGGGCTTATCGGCATCGCCGGGGCGTGTCTTCTTTTATTAACTACTCTTTTTGTAATCAGCGGAGGTTTTATGAAACAGCATTATCTGGAACCGTGGTCGAAGGAGTACGCCGCACAATATGACGATGCAAGAATACGCCTTGCGGCTGGTGGAATTCTTGTCGCCAGCGGACACAACATGCAGCCGTGGATCATTCGGCTCGATCCTTCCGATCCCATGACATTCCATCTTTATGCTGACAGCAAGCGCATGACAAAGGAAGTGGATCCTTATGCGCGCCAGATGATGATTTCGCAGGGCACTTTTTTGGAATATGTCGCCGTAGCCGGTAAAAGAGAAGGATGGGATACCAGAATTGAGCTTTTCCCGGATGGGGAGTACGACGAGGGTGATCTTACCCACAGCATGGATACCCTGCCGGTGGCAAAGATCACGCTGGTAAAAGCGCAGCCGCAGGAGATTCCGCTCTATGGCGCCATATACCTGCCCGATACTAATCGGGAGCCATACCGGACCGAACGGCTTTCCGTTTCGCAGGTCACTGCCCTAGAATCACTTTCGGATGCCGCTGGAATCTCTATTCAGGTGTATCAGGAGCAGGCCGAGCTTTCGAAGATCGGCCAGTATGCCCTGAAGAGCGCGGAAATAGAAGCGGGCGTCTCCCGTGTCATGGAGGAGTCCAGTGCGATTTTCCGCGCCAGCGAATACCAGAAAAATCGATACCGTTACGGCTTCTCTGTAGAAGGCCAGGGCGCGTCCGGACTCAGGATGCATGTTTTGCAGGGAATGCTCACCGTTTTTCCGTCTTTGAATTCCGGTGAAGCTGCCTCCCGCAATTTTATCAGCTATGCCAGCGCGTCGGTTTACAGCACGCCGGCTTACGCAATGATCGTCACGCAGGACAACAGCAGAGCTTCTCAGGTAGAAAGCGGAATGCTCTACAGCAGGCTGGTGCTGACAGGGCATACGTTGGGCCTTGTTGTGCAGCCGCTCAGTCAGGTTCTGGAGGAATACCCTGAGATGGACGGCCCCTATACAGAATTCAAGCAGGCCTACGCGCCGGGCGGCGGCACAGTGCAGATGCTGTTTCGTATGGGATATCCGACCAAGGAAGTGCCGCTGAGCATGCGGCGGGACGTAATGGATTTTGTTGAGAAGTAATCGCGATGCGAGAACGCCGTCTCGGATTCGGGCCATGTTGGGTTAGCTGGCAAAAGAGACTTCTGATTGCAGAATTAGGATAAAAACAATAAAGGCAGGGCGGACGGCGGAAACGGATTAAGTTTTAATTATTTAGATGGTATATGAAAGCTGTCGCGGCAAATAAAAAGGCTTGCTGTCTGTGAATCACAGGCAGCAAGCCTTTCCGGTTGCTTGTAAAATATTATTTGGCTTTTGTATCGCTTTAATTGGAAAACGCTGTCTCCCTGTTTGCTGGCTCAGTTTTCTCTCTTCTTCGCGTCCGAAGAGTTCAGTTTGACGATCGTGTCCGTGTCGGCAATGCCGGTTACTTCCATTCCGTTCAGGTACTGAAAGTCCTTGACGGCCTGCTCCGTGCCGGCGGTGTATTCGCCATTGATGGCGGTAAACATATACCCCAGCTGATCCAGGCGGGTTTGCAAGGCCTTGACCGCGTCGCTCTTGTCACCCCGTTTGTAGGTACCGGAGGGAACAGAGCCAGCCGACTGGCCGGACGAAGCCGGCGCCTTGCTCGATGCAGCGGAGCTGCTGGAGGAAGATGAGGAGGACGAACTGCTGCCGGAGGAAGCGGGAGCTGACGAAGAGGATTCAGACGGCTTGGAAGAGGGGAGGTTCCCCTCCAGCAGCTCAGGGTATACGGTTCCCGCCATAAAGCTGACGGCCTGAATCATTCCGCGCCCCTGGCGCTCCATATAGGTCGGGTTCATTTCATACACTTGGTTTTTCTGAACAGCTTCCAGCTTTTTGTATTCGGCGGATTCCTGCAGCTGTTTTTTCACACCCTCAGCGCAGAAAATGTACTGCGGATTCGAGATGGTCAGCGCCTCGGTGGAGGCCTGTCCGCCGTTGCTGCCCGCAAACGCATTGACCAGACCGGCGCTTTCAATCAGCTTGCCGGCGAGCATGTCCCCGGTGGCTGCCTTACCCTTTGCGTCATACAGGTAGCAAACGGTTACAGGGGAGTCTTTCTCCGGAATAACGCGTGTAATATCGTCAAGCGTCAGGTAAATATTGTTCGCTGTTTTGATACCTTTTTGGTAGCCGGTGGAACCGCCCTTGATCGCCGCGCCCACTTCGGAGTACAGGCGTTCCAAATCGGAGCGGCTGGCAGCGGCGGGGAGGATCAGCGAAAGGATGCCTTCCTTCTGCAAAGCGGCGGTAACCTCATCACCGGGATTCGTTTCAAACAGCGCCAGTGTGGCGCCGGTTGCCTTTACCGCAGCGGGATTGGATGGATCCACATTCGGAAGAACGGATAAATCCTCCTGATCGCAGTCCTCCGATTTTGCTTTCAGAGAGATTTCGTACCCCATCGCAAGGATCACATCGGCAAGACTCGGCGAAAACACGGCAACCCCGGCCGGTTCGCTTTTCAAAGTCACAGTCCCGATTGTCACGGGGAAATCCTGTTCAGCAGCACCGGAACTGATGTCCCCTTTACCAGCGCATCCCGTAAACGCGGAAACAATCAGCACCGCCGATAGTAATCCGGCTATCATTCGTTTCAACTGTCCCATACAATCCTCCCTGATCTTTCGTTTTCAACCCTTTACAGAATGTTAACATAAAAATATAAATAAAATATGAAGCTGCCGTAAAGTCTGTCATTTTATAGGATGCTTTTTCCCTGACGGATTCTGGATTCGGCCAGACGGACATACTGCTGCGCGCAGCGGGGAGAACGCCCCGCGCGCTCAAGCGCAAAACGTTCCGCGCCGATCAGAAGCTGCGGCAGATGCTCCGAAAGGCCATGCTGATGGGCAAGCTTCTCCACAATGTCCAGATACTGCGCCTTGTCCGGTAGCATAAAGCGCACGGAAAGACCGAAGCGGTCTGCCAGAGAAAGGCTTTCCTGAATCGTGTCGACGCGATGAATTTCATCACCCTCGCGGTCTGAGAAGGTTTCCCGCAGCAGATGCCGCCGGTTGGAGGTGGCATAGATCAGCGTGTTTTCCGGTCGGGCAGCCAGACCGCCTTCCAGTACCGCTTTCAGGGCGGCATAAGTATCGTCCTGCCGGGAGAAAGAGAGATCGTCGATAAACACGATAAACTTCATCGGCAGCCCCGCCAAAATTTCTACCAGATCGGGGAAATGGGGGATTTCCGCTTTCGGCATTTCGATCAGGCGCAGCGACGGAAATTCATGCAGCAAGGCTTTTACGGTAGAAGATTTTCCCGTACCGCGGTCGCCGTACAGCAGGCAGTTGTTGGCCGGCAGACCCTGCACAAAGGAGCTCGTATTTTCCAATACCATTCCTCGCTGCAGTTCATAGCCTTTCAAATCCTTTAACAGGATCGGATCGGGGTGCTGAACGGGGGACAACATCCCATTTCTCCAGATGAACGCCCGGTTGCGCGCAAACCGGCCACAGCCGTTCTGTGCGTAAAAGGCTTTCAGCTGTGTCAGACAGGCCCGTGGCTCTTGCTGCAGTTGCGCGATAACCTGTCCGTTTTCCCAGCAGGGAAGGTCCAGCTCCGCAGCCTGCGGAAAGGCGCTTCCGGCCAGTATTTCCTGCGGAGTGATCGCAGACAGCTCCGTTAAAATTTTCAGATCACGCAGCGCCGCCGCTTCTATCAGAGAAGAAACCTCTTTTCCAGATGCCGCGGCAACTGAAAATGCGTTTTCATCGTACAAAACGGGCTCAGTCAAAGCCTGCGCAAAGTTTGTGTCGGCATTTTTTTGCCCGAGCAAAGCGATCAGATTTCCCCAGGCCGTTAAAAACGTCTCAGGCTGATTCGCCTGTGAAGCATTCAGCAGACGAAAAAACGCCTCCGGCACGCTTCTTTCCAAGATGCCTCTGTATACAGAAAGTGAGGCCATTTTCCATGCAGCCTCCTGAATTTGATTCACAATTGTTGCCCCTTTCCTGAGATTCAATGCTATTGTACCGTTCCTGTCACTTTAAGTCAATAAAAGTGCTTGACTTTTGCGGACATTCTCTATAAAATAAATAGGCATGGACAGCAAGTGCTTTTTTTGCTTGACGCCGGGCATCAATGGAAGCGTATCGAAGTGGTCATAACGGGCCTGACTCGAAACGGGCGAAGGCAAATCCGTGACCGAATTCCGGAAAAGCCCGTGTTTCCAAGGTTTCCGAGCCGCAAAACTCAGGAATCCATAGCTCTATTCTAACACGTTTCTAACGCCTGTGCCACCCTGAAAAACGGGGTAAAATTGAATATGGAGAGGTACCCAAGTGGTCGAAGGGTCCGCACTCGAAATCAAAACCGTTTTTCGAATGCCTCTGCTCGGAAAGCCTTGATATTACAGGGTTTTTCGGGGTTTCACAATTTCATTTTTTCTTCGTTCTCCCCATCCGTTCTCCCCATTTTCTGAGGTGAGTTGGATGTTGAGATAAATCTTGGAGAGTTGTCCGAGTGGTCGATGGTGCAGCACTCGAAATGCTGTGTCCCGCAAGGGACCTAGGGTTCGAATCCCTAACTCTCCGCCAAAGTAAAGGACTGGCAGATGCCGGTCCTTTTTTTCTGTGCGCCAGGGATTCGAACCCTGAAAAAGCAGCGAAAGAGTGACGAGGGAGGGAAACGGTGGAAAAATGGCTTTAGGCGGTCGGTTAAATTAGCTAATCATTTCAATAGAAGATCTACCATCATTTCTCTCAGCCAAACTGTTTATGGAATATCATAAGCTTTTTTGTCAGGATAATGTAACTGTCTTTTAAAATCTTTATTGCATTTTAGCCGTGATTGTATCGTAAGAGAACCAAGCTGGATTGAAGGAGCAGACCTGAGAGGAAAAGAATTCTTGCCCATAATTGGGGTACTTCGATCATTCCTGATTCTGTTTGATAAAAAGTAATCAGGAAATCTTGACAGTAAATTTAGAAGTGTTATACTGATGACACGATAGGGTTGCTTCCACTGCGAAAAACAAGAAAAATGTGATATGCTGCTCAACCCATTCAGCAATGTAGCGTAGAACAGAAGTACCGATCAATTGAATATTCAAAGTGATGAGGCTCACTTGAATTGCTGAAAAGCTGATGGCTTCTACCTTAAGGTAGAACCATCGGCTTTTTTATTTTTTTTTTTATGGAAACAAACAGGAGTGGAGATTTGATGAACATTATACAGGTGCTGATTTATGGAATTCCACAAGGGAATGACAGAATTTCTGCTGATTTCAAATGACGCGTACTTTTCGGCAAATACAGATTTCTTACAGAAGTGATTTGTGCGATTTGCAAAAAGGAAACCAATAACGATATAAGTAAGCGGCCACATAACGGAAGGGAAAGAGATGATATGAAGGGCAACCCTGTAACGATAATGAAAAATGGAAAATGGATCAATGTCGATGAAGACGATTTATGTCATGATGACATCGTGGCCGTTCAGGCCGGAGACATCGTTCCCGCCGATCTGCAGCTCATTGAAACAGCCGGATTAGAGGTCGATGAATTCGATTTGACCGGCGAGCTCTCTCCTGTTTTGAAAAAGGCGCAGGACAACACAATGCTCTACAGAGGCAGCAAAATCATAAAAGGTTCGGGCAGCGGTATTGTGGTTGCAACCGGAGAGCAAACAGAATATGGGCAGATTGCCAAACAATTGTGGGGGCAAAGTGAAACCTTTCAGATCCGCTTTTTTAAAAAGAAATACTTGATTCTGGTCATTTTGCTTCTGCCTGCGTTTGTTATTCAGGCAGCACGCGTGCCAAACCTGGCCGTCCTGACCGTGCTTTATCTGTTTTGGGCTGCTGTTATTGTTCTTTTGCAAAACGATGCGCTTTTCCGGCATTGGCTTATTTCTGATGAAATAGAGAAATGCGGGCGTTATCAAATCCAGATTCGAGACACGGCTTGTTTGAGTCACTCCATCATGTTGACGTTGTCTGCTTTGATAAAACAGGGGTTTTAACGACACGGCAAATGGATGTCAAAAACATCTACTGTGAAGGGGATCAGTCCATCGGCGCGGAGCGCTCCACCGGTGATAGGCTGCTGCATTTGATTGATATTGCATGTGCTTTATGCAATGACGTTCTGTTTCTTGAAAAGCTGGAACAGGCAAACGCAATTGACAAAGCATTGATTTCCTTTGCTGAGAAAAACGGTATGGATGTAAAGAACTTATTGCTGCAAAGCAAACGCATCTATGATAAACCGTTTGATTCTGAAAACCGATGGATGGCGTGCGGTTATAAACTGAAAGATTTAGGGGTGTGCTATTTTGCCAAAGGAGACCCGGATGTCATTCTCAATATGTGTGACACCCAATGGTTGCCGTCAGACGGAACAAGGGGCGCGGATTCTAATTTTCGGCTTCTGAATAACCGCATGATTCGTTCCATCAATCAATGGGGAAATACCTCGATCGCGCTCGCATATGCATCCGGCTCAGCCGATGTTCTTCCTCAAAAATATACTTTCCTCTGTCTGTTAGTGCTGGAAAATTCATTGGAGCATGGAACGATTGAAACCATCCGAAGAATCACTGACAAGGGAATCAGAAGCATCATGCTGACCGGTGACAGAGCCGAAACCGCCGTAAACATTGCAAGAGAATGTGGGATGACGGAAAATCCGGGCGATTACCTGACCGGAAATGCGATTGACAGAATGGCATTCGCAGAGATAGCGAGGCAATCCGATGGTTGCTCCGTATTTGCAAGATTGCTGCCTTCTCAAAAAGGGATTATTATCCGGCTGATTCAGCAGAAGGGCCATCACGTAGCCATGATCGGAGACGGCCCTAATGATGGAGTCGCATTGAAAGTTGCGGATGTCGGGATATCCTTTGCAAAGAACAGCTCCCCAATTGCGAGGAGGCTGTCTAAAATACTGATAAACGAATTACCCGATTTGCTGAGACTGATGGAAGAGGCCTGCAGGATCAAACGGACCAATCTGATTTTAAAATGGATTCGGATTCTGATGGTGATAATGATCCTGTTGGGCCTATACCTTCGGGCTGTCAGTTTGATATAAGCGAATATCTCTACATTACCACGCACCAAGGTGAAATACTAAATAGATAAAGGAGAGAGTAAAATGTCAAAAATCAATTCAGTAAAAGCAAGAGAGATATTGGATTCCCGCGGGAATCCGACGGTTGAGGTCGATATTGTGCTGGATAACGGCGTCACGGGGCGGGCAGCCGTGCCCTCCGGCGCCTCGACCGGCACAAGAGAAGCGGTGGAGCTTCGGGACAACGATAAAAGCCGCTTCCATGGGAAAGGGGTAAAAACGGTTGTTGAGAATGTAACGAAAATCATCGCACCGAAAATCGTCGGCGTTGATGTTCTGGAGCAGCGGAAAATAGACCAGCTGCTCATCGCGCTGGATGGAACGAAGAACAAATCAAGGCTTGGCGCAAATGCGATTTTGGGCGTTTCCATGGCGGCGGCGAGAGCAGCTTCCAACTTTCTGAACATTCCTTTGTTCAAGTATATCGGCGGCTCAAACGCGTATGAGCTTCCGGTTCCCATGATGAATATTTTAAACGGGGGAAAGCACGCAGACAATACGGTCGACGTTCAGGAATTTATGATTATGCCGATTGGCGCGGACAGCTTTGCGACCGCGTTGAGAATGTGCTCCGAAGTTTATCAGACTTTGAAAGTTGTGATAAAAGATCGGGGGATGAGCACCGCGGTGGGCGACGAAGGCGGCTTTGCCCCCAACCTTGCAACGAATGAAGATGCGCTGAAGCTGATCGTGGAGGCAATTGAAAAGACAGGCTACAGGCCCGGCGAAGATGTTTCGATCGCGTTGGACCCTGCTGCTTCTGAATTTTATATGGACGGCAAGTATGTATTCCAGGGGGAGAAGATAAGCCGCAGCAGTGAGGAGATGATTGCGCTTTATTCAGATTGGATCAATAAATACCCGATCGTTTCCCTCGAAGATGGATTGGCGGAGAACGACTGGGACGGCTGGGCAGCCTTAACGGCGAAGCTCGGCAATAAAGTGCAATTGGTGGGTGACGATATTTTTGTCACGAATCCGGAAATTTTACAAGAAGGCATCAGCAAACACATTGCCAATTCCATTTTAATTAAGCTGAATCAGATCGGCACGCTTTCGGAAACTCTCGATACCATCCAGATGGCGCATATGGCCGGGTATACGACCGTGGTATCCCATCGTTCCGGCGAGACGGAGGACACGACAATGGTCGATGTGGCTGTCGCGGTAAATGCCGGGCAAATCAAAAGCGGCGCTCCATGTAGAACCGAGAGGATCATGAAATATAATCAATTACTGCGGATTGAAGAGCTGCTGGGCGACAGCGCCCGATTCAACGGGATGGCGGTCAAAAGATAGGCATCGATAAAGGCTGGGAACCGGCGTGAGCCGGCTTCCAGCCTTTTCGTTTTTATATCAGCTTTGCTGCCTGCTTTGCAGAATAAGAACAGGGAGGAGTGTTCTTTTTTAAATTGATAGAGTGAAACTTGAGGGCATTGCGTGTTTGCCCGGGCAAAGAGCCTGTACACACAAGGGGCATAATGGCTGATACTTATTTTCCACAAAGACTTTACCAGCGCACGTTCCGCCGCTCTGTTTTTGTGGTATACTGCTGACAGGTGATGTTATGCAGATCGATCGACTTTTTCAAATTGTATACCTGCTGCTTGGCAGAAAAACCATGACGGCAAAAGAGCTTGCCGCACATTTTGAGGTTTCGGTACGAACCATTTTGCGGGATATCGATACCCTTTCATCGGCAAATATTCCGGTCTATACCATTCAGGGCAAGGGCGGCGGCATCTCGATCCTTGACGGCTATGTGCTCAATAAGGCTGCGCTGAACGAAGAGGAGCAGAAACAGATTCTGATCGCTCTGCAAAGTCTGGCTGCCACAGGCAACACGGATGCAAACCGTACACTCTCAAAGCTGAGCGCATTGTTTCAAAAGACCGATACGGATTGGCTTAAGGTGGATTTTTCCCGATGGGGGCAGGGCGCGCAGGACAATCGACGCTTTGAGCTGCTCAAAACGGCAATTCTGAGAAGACATGCCGTCTGCTTTGACTATGTGGGTTCCTACGGAAGCGAAAGCCGCCGAAAGGCATACCCGTTGAAGCTGGTCTTCAAGTCGAAAGCATGGTACCTGCAGGGCTATTGTCTGGAAAAACAGGCTTACCGCACCTTTAAAATCAACCGCATGCTGCATGTGCAGTTAACGGACGAGCGTTTTCCGGCGAGACAATACAGCCCGCCGTCCATTGAATCGACAGACGCTGCGTCTCTGTCTCTGATCGATTTAGAGCTGGAATTTTCGGCACAGGCGGCCCACCGCGTTTACGATGAATTTGACGAGGGCTGCATTGAACGCAATGCCGACGGCTCCTATCATGTTCTTGTCCGAATGCCGGAAGACGGCTGGCTCTACAGCTTTTTGCTTTCTCTGGGCAGGGATGTGAAGGTGCTTCATCCCGCGCGCGTTGCAGATTATCTGGAGGAAATACGAAACAAAACATGACGCACTGCTGTCATGTTATCTGATGTATTATAAATGCGGGAGGGATAAGGATGGAATGGGTAACACTTTACGGGCCGGACAGACGGCCAAGCGCCGCCGAAATCGCGGGGTATATCAACAGTCCCCTGTGGGACGAAATGAATCGCTTTCTGCAAGAAAATTATGACGTGCAGCCAAGCTTCAGTTACAGCAGTTGTTCCGCCCAGCCGGGCTGGAATGTGAAATATCAAAAAGCCGGGCGCTCCCTCTGTACCCTTTACCCGATGGCCGGGTACTTTATTGCGCTGGTCGTGATCGGCGCGAAAGAGGAGGCTGAAGCCGAGCTCACCATGCCACTGTGCGACAGGTATACGCAGGAGCTGTTTTCTAACACTGTCTTTAGTGCGGGCGGCAGGTGGCTGATGGTCGGTGTGACCAATGCGGCGATTTTAGAGGACGTAAAACACCTGATTCAAATCCGAAGAAAAATCAAAAAGAAGGTGTAGCGATGGAAAGCATCATTGCGATAACGGCAGACAATATCGATCGTGAACATATCTGCTGTGCTATCTCCGATAAAAAGGGCGATACCTGCGTATCCTCCAAAAAAGCGTGGATGAAAGATCGCTTTGCGGACGACCTTGTGTTCCGGAAGCTGGACGCGCGAGGCAAGGTGTTCATTGAGTACATTCCCGCAGAGAAGGCATGGTGTCCCATCGAGGCCCCGGGGTATATGCACATCAACTGCTTTTGGATTTCGGGGCAGTATAAGGGAAAAGGCTATGCCAACCGTCTGCTGGAGGAGTGCATTCAGGATGCCAAATCCAAGGGCTGCTGCGGTCTTACTGTTGCCGCCTCAGAGAAAAAGCGCCCGTTTCTGTCCGACCCGGATTACCTGAAATACAAAGGCTTTTCGGCAGTCGATACCGCAGCACCCTTTTTTGTGCTCTACTATCTGCCCTTTAGCGGGAATGCGCCGGTTCCAAGGTTCCAAGACTGCGCAAAGCGGGGCAAAATCGAGGAAAAGGATATGGTGCTGTACTACACCAACCAGTGTCCTCATACCGACAAATATGTGCCGGTTATCGTGAATCTTGCCAAGGAGCGCGGCGCAAAAATCAGCGTCCGCAAGATTGAGACGACCGGGCAGGCACAGTCCGCGCCCACGCCGTTTACTACCTACAGCTTTTTCTATGACGGTGAATTTGTGACCAATGAGATTTTAGGCCCGGCAAAATTTGAAAAGTTTCTGGATCAGCACGGGCTTTAATGTAGATAAAAACAAGGCCGCAGCGATATAAAATGCTGCGGCCCTGTTTTGTTGTACGTATCAGTTGAGATTCATAAACTGATTGCGTGAGAGCAAAGTCTCCGGAATCCGCTCGCAATCTTAGATTGCGCCAGCGGATGGGACTTGTTTTTTGTAGACAGAGATATAGCGAACATCATCTTCGCTTCTCTGGCCGCTGTCGATATACTGCGTGATATCGGGCGCACCGAATGGGCATCCTCAGCGTTATGGAATGCTCTCTAATTCTCTGGTGATCAGTGACGATGCGATGCGCAGCGCCTTGATCCTGCGTATGAGCAGCGTGTGCTGAGAAGTGCCTGGCTTTAATTTTGGCTGCACCTTTTCACATTTGCTGATTGTCGAAACGATCGCCCGGAGGGCTTCCTCCAGTTCTTCCTTGGTAAAATTCTCCACAAGCTTACTCCTTTCCGATGGCTTACACTTTTCGAACCGGATGCCGGATAACGGTTTTCAGTTTGGCGGCTTCCGTTTTGCGGGGATCGCTCAAATAAATCTCGTGATGATGCCGTTTATCGGTGATGTCAATGGCATACCCGTGTTCCTGCGCATAGGTTTCCATTTGACGGATGGTTGCCGGTTCATTGTCATAAGAACCCAGATGCATGCACTGCACGCACAGTCCTTCGTCATAAGGAAAAAATTCCACCTGGGAAAAGTCCATCTTCTTTTTTCTCGCCGCCTCTTCCAGTGCCCATTCAAAGTCGCTTTCCTTCACAAAATCCGGCAGCCGGATCAGAGAAATCCACTGGAAAAGATCTTTGCGGGAGTAGTCAACGCCGCGGATACCCTCCTGCCACCAAAGCCCTTCCAGCGGCGGTACAACATATTCAAAAAAGCCTTCGATGACATGCTCGCCCTTGCAGCTCATTTTGATTGTATACGCTATGCCGTAGAGCAGCTCCATGGCCCTTTTGTATTCCCCGTTTTCTTCATTGGGGTCGCCTTTGCCCCGAACCGCGAGAAAATTCATTTTCGGTATTTCCACAATACCGGGTTGTTTGGGTGGTAAATAAAATTCCTTGTACTCTTTTTTATAGTCGAATGCCATAAAGTTCACCTGCTTCCATTTGTAATATTTTCTCCTAGGAATCTGTTTTTAAAATAATGACCAATCTCTTTTGAGAAATTGGATTTCAGTTATTATCAAGGTTTGCCAGAATCTCTTGATAACGCATGGTTGCAAGCTCGCTGGGCTTGCCCTTTTGGCAGAAGGATAGCTTTGCCAGCTTGGGAACAACACGCTCAATTACAACCTCTGCGTTCACCAGCTTTGCCTGTAAGGCAGCCAATGCCTCCAGAAATCTTTTATCTTTTTTCGCGCGGTTGTAAAAGGACAGTACATAAACGTACTGGAACAAATTATAATCTCTGAACGGATATTCTACCTGCATGAACAATGTGCCGATTCCATAGTGGCAGGGGCCAATGGGCTTTTTGATCACCCAGTGCTCCAGCA
This sequence comes from Clostridium sp. MSTE9, assembly GCF_000277625.1. Lineage (NCBI taxonomy): Bacteria > Bacillati > Bacillota > Clostridia > Eubacteriales > Clostridiaceae > Clostridium > Clostridium sp. MSTE9. The sequence goes on along the minus strand of NZ_AKFU01000006.1, from coordinate 13,157 downwards.
AGAAATCGACCGCTCTGTCGAGAGCCGGTTCACGATTCAGAGCATCCGTGAACCGAAAGGCGTTCAAAACAGTGAGCGTAGGCCCGGGGTTGGAAGATTCCGTTTCGGGGCCGCGCCCAAAAGAAAACTTGTTGCACCGTAAGCCTCCATCATCGGACTGAATTTCTAAAAGATGGCGAAGCGTTTTTCGGATTCTTTCATCTTGCGCATACCCCATACGGCAAAGCAAATAGGCGGCATGAGCAGTGTGACACGGTAAGATACCGCCCTGGGGATACAGCTTGAAACGCCCGTCTTCCTGCCATGTGCTGAAAAACAGTTCCGCTACTTCTTCCAGTACCGCATCTGTTGGTTCCACCCCCAGCTCCATAAGCATGAGCGCGCTGTTATAGGCTGAAAACGGCGACCCCTTGAGCAAACGCTTGTCCGGGGTTGTCCAAAAATCGGCACCGTTGTCATGCCGATGCGATAATATTGCCTCAATATCCGATAAGTATTTCGCATGAACTGCCATTGTGTTCACCTCAAATCAATTTCACATAGAGAAATCTTTAGTATTTATTATTGTACCGAATCAATATGCGATTGTAAATAAAGAGCAGGGCGAAACATACTTTTCCCACAAAAATCATTTCGAGAGTCGTCGTATCCATCGCGCCTTACCTGAAATGCTTATGAGGATAATGGCTTCAGTAGTGCCAGTTAACTATAATATACTGCAAAATAGGTGGGAGGCCGATGCAAGCAATCCGATTGCTTTATCCGTGGAATTTTGCAGGTTTTTAAGATGAAGAAGCCATACTCCCATAACAAAATGCGCCGCGCTTCCGTTTTGGAGAGCGCTGCGCATTTTGTTTGGAGAATAGTTTATGTCACATGTTTGGCAGAATCGATAGAAAAGTAAGTGGGAAAAACAAAAGGAAGAGCGTCATACCAACAGACGGATCGGCTTTGGAACCACATCATTGGGAATCGCACAGTGGTAAGTCTGACCACCCAGCCGGTTTGTGAATTCCTGCTGCGCTTTTTCCACCAGCTCCGGTTTTTCCAGCAGATCCACAGCAGCTCCGGAAAGCGTCTTTGCCGCAAGAAGCATCCCCTTATGCCCGATCGAGGTCTTATCCTGAGACACCAGCTGCCAGGAATGCTCCGGTGTGCCCAGAGCGTAGCAGGCGGTTACGATCTGCGCTGTGGGTACATTCCAGCTGACGTCGCCTACATCGGACGACATGGTGAGACGCGAGCTTTGGCCCTCCTCGTGAAACGGCAGGATAATGTCGCACAAATCCTTCCCGTGCAGCTGCCTGGCGCACTGCTGAATTTCCTCGTCTGAAAGCGAACCCTTGAACCGGCTCAGGGAGGCCAGAGCACGATCCTCTGAGGGAGGTGTGGTTTTTGCGATTTCCTGCGCAAAACTCAGTTCCTCTGGAGTGTATTCCGGCAGCTTTTGCTGTTTGAGGTTCTCATACAATATGTTAGACAAAAAACGGTTGGGCACCACTTCGGCGCAGGCCTTGATAAAATCGATCTGCACGTCGGTTTCTGTCATCATTGACGCGCCCCGTGCGATCCGGTTAATCCTTTGGTAGATTTCCTCTACCTGAGAGGTTTTCGGCGCCCGGATTAAATACAGAACAGATGCGGAGGACTGAACCACATTGGGGGAGAATCCACCGGAATTGGTAATGGCGTAATGGATGCGGGCGTCTGAAATCACATGCTCCCGCAAGTAGTTTGCGCCCACGTCCATCAGCTCGACGGCATCCAGAGCACTGCGCCCCAAATACGGAGCCGCCGCCGCATGTGCAGCCTTGCCTTTAAAAGTGTACAACACCTGATAGTTGGCCAGGAATTCAATATCAAAGATGGCGTTGACCTCCATTGGGTGCCAGGCAAGGGCGACGTCAATACCCTGAAACACCCCTTCCCGTGCCATAAAGGCTTTTCCGGAGCCCCCTTCCTCGCCAGGGCAACCGAATAATTTGATGGTTCCGGGCAGATGATTGGCCTCCAGATATGCCTTTACCGCTAGAGCCGCGCCCACGGAGCCGCCCGCAAACAGGTTGTGTCCGCAGCCATGGCCGTTCCCGCTATGCACCAGTGGCTGCTGAACGACGCTGTGGGCCTTCTGGCTCAGACCGTTCAGCGCGTCGAATTCCGCCAGGATTCCGATGACCGGGCGGCCGCTGCCATAGGTGCCGCAGAACGCGGTTTTGATCTTCCCGATCGGCGCTTCCACCGTAAAATCGTGATTTCTCAAAACATCCTGAATCAGCGCGGCAGACTGGAATTCTTCGAATGCGGTTTCTGCGTATTCCCAAATCCGGTCAGATAGGTTCGTTAAAACCGGTTTCTTCTCTTCCAGATATTCGTACATTTGCTGTTTATCCATAGTAGTCTCCTTTTGGTTCTAAAAATGATATCACGCTCCCTCTGCGGCGTTATCCTTCCTTTCTGAGGATTTGTAAAGCCGGTCTGCGAAAATGAGCACGATAAAAGCAATGACAAGCAGAATAAACTGGAACAGCATATTCACTCCGAAGCCATAGCTCAGCATCATGTTTACGGTGATGGGCAGAAGAATAAAGGAAGAAACGGAACAGAACGAGAAACCGATCGAATAGTCGTTTAATACAGGGGATTTGAAATCGGGATCGCAGATTTTCAGCAGCATCAGGCCGGTCAGGAAAACGCCGCAGCTGGTTCCCAGCACCGTCATCGAACGCTCGAACCAATAATCCTTGAAGAAGACCTTGCTCAGGCCAATGCAAATTGCGTATGTAACGACATAACCGCCCACAATCAGCACGAGCAGGGGGACGATATACTGTAGAACTGCATGTACAGGCAGGCTGGCGATTGAGGCGACAATGGCGTAGTCGGAAAAAGCGCCGGAAATTCTGGATTTCGTCTGATCGTCTACCAAATTGCCAAGACCAAGCTTTTGGATAACGAAATTGACCCCGAACATGACGATGATCGCATAAGCCCAGATCGGAATCTGGCTCAGACCGGGAACTCCCTTCACCCAGCTCATCACAACATAGGCCAGACCGCACCCGGTCAGGATGATTGCCAAATGAAAAGACAACGACTCCACAGAGGAGCTGAAGGTGGTTTCTTTGCCTGTGCTTTTTTGCTTTTCCAGGTCTTTTTGAAAGCCCTTGGATAGGTCGATCGGAATGTCGCTGGGCTTGCTCAATATCGCGGTCTGCCCGCGGCGCGCTGCGATATTGATCGAGATAATGCCCAAAACCATACCGCCGACAATTCCAAAGGTCGCTGTGGTGGAGGTGAGTCCCTGCGCCACCTGCCAATAGGGAAGGCCCAGACCCTTATAGAAGCTGCCGATGACACCTGCTGTGCCGGGGCCCCCGGTGTAGCCCTGCGGAAGCTCATACCCAAAGGTAGGGTATAAGTTCAGCTGAGGCTGAATGGTATCAAAAATCTGTTTTACCCCGATTCCCAAAATCGTCTGAGCAAAGAGCGCTATCATCATGATGGCGAATATTTTCATCACGTTGGTAGTGGCCTTCGTGGCTCCTTTGCCCTTCTTGCCGAATTTCATTCCCAGGGGAACGCTCGCGACCACCGGCACAATCAAGATGCCGGGCATAGCTGCCCACGCGCTGATCCATTCGTCGGGGAAGGGAATGCCGCCGCCCTTCCAGATAATCGGGCCTACCAGCAGGCCGAGAAATCCGCCAATGACGGAAGCAGGCAAAAACAGCTTGCGAAAAGCGGGAATCACACCCCGCAGGAAAGTTCCGGCCAGCAGCAATACGCTTAAAACACAAAAACAGTACAGCAGTTGTGTCATGGTTTTCGAATCCATAAAAAGATCCTCCTTAACAAATGAAGTTGAGTCCCCAAGTTAACTCGTTCCGCGGGCTGCCTGCGGCGGCTACGGGGGAACTCTTTGATTCGTTCGCCTGCCGGGTGTGTGCGAATGCCGCTTTTCCGGATGTAAATTCCGGCATTCGTGAAACCGCGCTGCCGCATCAAGAATTGGGCCGCGATTTTCACCGCTTTTTTCAGACAATAGAAGCTCCTCCTCTCTGTTATATTTGATTCATAAAAAACAGGTTTGGGTTCGCTGAAAGGCAATTTTCTGAATCCGGGCGGTGTTTTTCGAAAGGCCCGGCTCTTTCCCTGCATAGAAAATCTGCCGCCGGGATTTTGTTTTTCCTTTGCGAAAGACGGTGCTTAATTATCGACATTTGTGTCTTTTAATTAAAGATTTAAATATTTGTGTCCTTTAAACAATGCAAATGTTACTATTTTTAATTGACTTAGTCAATGTATTTTGATAGTATAATCAATAGATTTGATTTTTGGTTTGATATAAGGACTTAAATTTCGGGTTCTAAGACGATTTTGGAGCGAAGGAAAGGGGTGCTTTTATTGATTACGGTCAGCATTATCAGCCCGCGGGTATCGATGGCGGCGATTGATGACGTTATTGAAAAACGGGATTTTGGATGTATCTTCCTCAAATATGTTTATGACCGGCAGGAAGATATTCAGGAAATCTATCAGCAGTGCAAGGATAAGTGCGACGCCATCTGTTTCAGCGGTGAAATCGGGTACCATTACGCCATTAATCACATCCATGATCTGACGATTCCCTGTACATTTGCGTTCTATAATGAAACGCATATCCTTTCTCTTTTGCTGAATTTTTTGATACAGCATCCAAACATTCCGCTCAACCGGGTCTATGTGGATTTTTTGACTCCCGGCAATCAATACATGAATCTTAGAAGGTATCTTCCGGCAGAGCAAATGCCTTATTGCTACGACCAGGTAGAGTATAACTATGCTAGAATGCTCCAGCAGCCAAAGGAACTTTATGAGCAGGGGAAGATCGATTACATTCTGACCCGATGTACCAATAACCTGAATGCCATCCGGGCGCTCGGGATTCCGTACCAGCATTTTCTGCCTACGGAGGAGATGATCTCGGATGCGATTCGTGACGCGATTAATCAGCAGAAGCTGTCTTTGGGGGAAGAGGCTTACCAGATCATCATTTTGATCAAGGTGATTTTACCGGAGGGGGCCACGGAGCACGACAAAGAGTATTACAATGTTACCCTGTATAAGCAGCTCGTGGATTTTCGACGCTGCAATGAATTCGATTTTTCCATTGAGTCGACCCTGGAGCGGTTTAAGCTTCACACGCAAAGAACGCTGGAGAGGGATAAGCTGCACCTGTCGAAAGACCTGGTCACTTATCTGATTCACAACAGCGCGTTCCATTTCCGGCTTGGGGTCGGGATCGGGGATTCGATGGATTCTGCCAGATATTCGGCGGAAGTTGCGCTGCATGAAGCGGTCAAGTTCGGAAAAAATGACGGCTTCCTGGTGGAGGACGGCGAAGACCCGATTCTGACAGGCCCCCTTTCTTCTCCCACAACTTTGAGCTACAGCTATTCCAATTACAGGGTTCAAAGTTATTCGCAGCAAAGCGGAATCGACGAACGGAACCTGCTGCGCATTATGGGGATTTTCGAGATGGATCCCGATTCCGTTATCACGTCCTCCAATTTGTCCAGCTGGCTGAATATCACGGTTCGCAGCTGTAACCGGATTCTTTCACAGCTTTTGGATTCCGGCCTGATCGAGGAGATCGATTCCGCCAAAAAGGAGGGCCGGGGCAGGCCGGTCCGTCAATACCGGTTTTGTACGGAAAACTGTCAAAAAACATTTTATTAAACAGAACGACAAAAGGCACGGCGATCGCCGTGCCTTTTGTCGCATATCTATGAGTAGTAATCAAGGGGGGTAAAAATGATCTGTTGGTCAGCGGGGAGAACGGCGGCTCGTACGGAGCTTCATAAGGTGTTTTTGTCCGTATTGCGCGGCATCGGCGCTTCCCCGATTTGGGCAGCCAGGGTGTAAATGATTTCGGCCATTTCTTTTGCCGACCGCTTGATGCCGTCCTTGAGCCAGTGCTGAATCAGGCCGATGCTCCCGTTCACAACAAAAATCAGGTAATCCTCTTTGCCGTACGGTTCCGTACCGGTTATCAGGGGCTTCGAGGAAGACAGGCCGCATTGCCGGTAGATGAGGGTGAATAGCTGCTTCTGAAAATCCAGATCCCCTTGTTCGCTGATTAAAATCTGAAGGTATCGATTGTTGTCGATGAAATCCTGGAAGATGCCCTCCAGAATTTTGATCATCTCGCTTCGCTCCGTCTGATGGATGAGACTATCCAGCGCTCCCTGCATCCAGGCAAGCGTTTCGTCCTCTATTTTATGCAGAAGATCATATTGATCCGCATAATGCGCGTAAAAGGTGGTGCGGTTGATGTCTGCGTTTTCACACAGCTCTTTGATCGTAATCTGCGAAATAGACTTTTCCTTCATCAGCTCAAACAGGCTGTCCTGCAGTGCCGTACGTGTATAGCGTGTTTTTCTGCTCTCTTTCATTTCCCGCATACAGGTTCCCCTTCCTTTCAATCCCAGCCATCATATCATCAATTTTTGTTTTAAAACCAACGTTTTCATGATGATGTGTTGTGAAAATGGCATCTTTAAAAACATCTGATGGTTGCAAAATAAACACAGTGTCATTATAATGAACTACATCGGAAAAGTCAAGAACTGCGCCAGGCGCAGGGTTCTCCCCGCTTTCGTTAGGGGAGGGAGCCAATATCATTTACTGTTGCATGGGGCACGGTATAAAGGAAGTGATCCAATGGAATTTATTACATTTGAGCAGGTGGAGCGGGAGTACCGCGTTGGGGATGCCGTAATCAAGGCGCTCAACGGCATCGATTTTCATTTTGGACGCGGCACGTTCAATGTGGTGCTGGGGCAGAGCGGCGCGGGGAAAACCACGCTGCTGAATCTTTTGGGCGGCATGGATTCGCCGACCGCCGGGAAGATCGTCGTCAACGGGCACGAAGTCTCTGGAATGTCTGAGCGCGAGCTGACCGACTACCGCCGCACACAGATCGGCTTTGTGTTTCAGTTTTACAATCTGGTACCGAATTTAACGGCGCTGGAAAACGTACAGCTTGCCGAAGAAATTTGCCCCGATCCCTTAAATGCCTGCGAAATGCTGCAGCGTGTCGGCCTGGGCGAGCGGATGAACAATTTCCCGAGCCAGATGTCCGGCGGTGAACAGCAGCGCGTATCGATCGCGCGTGCGCTTGCCAAAAACCCACAGATCGTTCTGTGCGACGAGCCGACCGGCGCTCTGGATTCTGAAACGGGCCGCAAGGTGCTGCGATTGATCCGAGACGTGGCGAACGATCTGGGCAAAACGGTCATCATCGTTACCCATAATGCACCGATCGCCGAAATGGCGCAGACAGTTCTACATATGCGCGACGGAGCGATCTCACAGATAGAGACCCACGAGCACCCCAAGGACGTGGAGGAGATCGAATGGTAAAGGGTGCGCTGTGGAAAAAAGCGTTTCAGGATATGCGAAAATCCAAGGCGCAGTTCATTTCGATTTTTGTCATGGCGGCGCTTGCCATCGGAATGCTGACGGGCCTGGACAGTCTGTACCGGACGGTCGATACCCATTCCAGCAATCTGTACAGTGCGACCAATCTTTCAGATTTGTGGGTCACTGTCTCGAATCCCTCCGAAAAAGACCTTTGGCGGATAGGACGGATCGCCGGGGTGGAGCAGGTGGAAAAACGCTTTTCCATCGACGCCGAAACAAATCTGCCCGGTGAACCGACTCTGCACGTCTACGCGCTGGAGAGCCGCAGCACGCTGGATCAGCCCGATTTGCAGGCGGGCTGGTTCGGCAAACGCAGCGGGGCTGTGCTGGATGCCACCTTTGCCAAAACGCATGGACTCGGGCTTGGCGATTCGGTTTCCGTCAAGCTGAACGGCAGGTGGCTGGAACTGCCGATTGAGGGTCTGGCGCTGAGCGGCGAGCAGATTTATTCGCTGAAGAATTCCACGACAATGACGCCCGACCCGAATACTTACGGATTTGTCGTGATCCGCGCGGACGCCCTCAGCGGTATTTACGGGCAGGCGGTGTTTAACCAGATCAGTGTCAAAACGGCTGCCAATGCGGATTTGAGTTCTGTTGTCCGGCAGGCGGACGAAGCGATCGGCGATCGGCTGATCGGGATTGTCGCGCGGGACGACAGCGTGAGCGCCAGCAATGTGATCTCACTGGCGCAGCAGTTCAAAACGCTTTCCAACGTGTTCCCGGCACTGTTTTTCCTCGTTGCCGCTTTGATCACGCAGAGCACGATGGTGCGTCTGGTGGAAAACCAGCGTTCTCAGATCGGCCTGCTCAAGGCCCTGGGGTACAGCAGGCGCACGATTCTGTGGCACTATACCTCCTACGGCGTTTTCGTTGGCCTGGCGGGAGCCGCCGCCGGGCTGCTGCTGGGGAAGGAGGGGTTTGCGCGGATTCTGCTGCCGCAGGTCAACCTGGTATTCCCCGATTATAAAATTTACGTGGACTGGGGACATTTTCTGGCGGCGTCCATCCTTCTGCTTTTGTGTACGGGCGGAATTTCGCTCTATTCCTGCCGCCGCCTGCTGGACGATACCCCCGCCGTTCTGCTGCGGGGCAAACCCTCAAAGTCGGGCAACCATATTTTTCTGGAACGCATGTCCGCCTTGTGGAACAAAATCAAATTCAGCAATAAATTGATTGCACGCAACACGCTGAAAAACAAATCCAGAATCATCATGAGCACCATCGGCGTGATGGGCTGCACCGGAGTCATTGTTGCGGCACTGTCGATCAACGACATGATTACCGGAATTTCCGGGCAGATTTATCAGGATACCTTCAGCTATGACCATAAGGTTCTGGTAGACACTTCCAAGACGGATTCCCGCTACTTGAGCAATCTGGTGCTGGACGGCGTGACACAGCAGGTTCAGGAAACCGCGGTAGAGGTGATTTGCCCGGACGGCCGGCAGAAAATGGAGCCGCTTACCATCACGCCCCGGGAAAGCCCGCTGATCCATCTGAAAACGGTGGACGGCGCCTCCGTTTCCATACCGGAAAACGGCATTCTGATGACCCGCAAGCTTTGTGAGACGCTCGGGGTACAGCCGGGGGACAGCATCCGGCTCAAGCGAAGCAATCAGGGGTATGTAACCGTGCCCGTCGTGCAGTCCGCTTACATGGCGTCCGGGCAGGGAATGTACATGACCGATACTTATTGGAAATCCCTGAACCAGGGATTTCAGCCGACGGCCCTGCTGATCAAATGGAACAGCGCGCCGGATGAGACCTTCCTATCCAGCGACACCGTGGAGGATTTCACGACAAGAGAAGAGCAGGAGGCCGGTTTTTCAGACAACACGCAGATCATGGCGCTGGCGATCTCGCTGCTGATCGCCATGGGAGCGGCTTTGGCGTTCGCTGTACTGTACAACTGCGGCATCCTGAATTATTCCGAACGGGTGCGCGATCTGGCGACCCTGCGGGTGCTCGGTTTTCATCAGGAAGAAATCCGCAACCTGGTGCTGCTGGAAAACTATTTTTCCGTTCTGTTCGGACTGATTTTCGGAGTGCCCACCGGCTGGCTGATTGCCCAGACGGTGGCAGTCGGGCTTGACAAGCAGATGGACCTGTCCGCCGGCATCTCGCCACAGGTGGTGCTGATCGCCGGTGCGGTAACGCTGTTGTTTGCGTGGATCACCAATCAGGCTGTCGCCAAAAAAATGAAGAATTTGGATATGCTGGAAGCGCTCAAAAGCGTTGAATGACGATATATGGAGGACTCCCCTTATGAAAGCATGGATTTTATCCCATAAAAAACCGGCGGCAGCGGGCGTATGCCTGATCGTAGTGCTCGCTGTCGTTCTGGGCATTTTGTTTTATCAGAAGAACTCCGCAGCCCCGCCGTCGGAAAATCCCGCTTCCTCCGCGCAGCAAAACGCGGAGATCGACGCGTGGGGCGAGGTGACATACAGCCGGATGGAGGACATCAGCATTGATTTCCCTTCGATTGTGACAAAGCTGGAGGTGCAGGAGGGGGACAGGGTCACGCAGGGGCAGCCCCTTGTAACGCTGGATCTTTCCGAATACAACGGAAATATGGAAAAGCTCAAACAGCAGCTTACCGTGAATCAGGCGGGGCTGCCCGCCGCAGAGCAGGACATTTCGGCCCTGCAGGCGGATATCGCTCAAACGCAAAGCCAGATTTCCCGCAAAACCAAGGAGTATAACAACGGAACGAGCGAAGATCTGGTTCAGCTGCAGAGTTCTTTCAAATTGGCGCAAACTCAGCTTGCATCTGCGAAAACGGATTTGCAGAACTATCAGAAGCTGTATGAGGCCGGAGCGATTTCCAAAGCAACTCTGAATCAATATAAGGATATTGCAGATCAGCGCCAAAAGGCTGTGGACGATATTCAGTCCAACCTGAACAAGACAAAGACCGCGCTGAAGGAGGAACTGGATCAGCTCAATGTATCGCTCAAATCCAAGCAGGCACAGCTTTCTCAGGCACAGGCGGGCAATACCGTGAACGTTGCCAAGCAGGAGGGCGGTGTTTCCGCGGCGCAGGTCGATCTGGACGCGATGACGGCAAAAACCGCAAAGCCCTACATCAAGGGCAGTCAGATCATCTCCAACATCAAAAATGGCATCGTGCGGAATATCGCGGTCAGCGAAGCGTCGTACCTTGGGGTACAGGGAGCGCCGACCAAGGTATTGCAGCTGATCGACGCGGATTCCATCACCATCAGCGCGGAAGTGGACGAAGAGTTTATCGGCAGCGTGCAGGTGGGCAAAACCGTGCGGATTGTGCCGACCAGCGCGCCGGGCACCTCGCTGACCGGCACCGTGACGCAAATCCCCGACCTTGCCGTGGAAAAGGACGGCCGGCGGGTCGTGCGGGTCATCGTCAAGCCAAACGACCCGGAGCGTCTGCTCAAGCCCGGCTACACGGCAGACGTTTACATTGAAAAATAAAGTTAGGCATCTTTTCCCCGTCTGCGGCGGGAAGAAGCTGTAAATATCACATAATGACATATCTTTCATTTTCTTGAAAAGTAACACGCTCAAAAACAGAAATGTTCTTCGCCTTTGGCGGTGAAGAATTCAGGGCTTATCAAACGAAATTGCAATCAAATCAGGGGAGGAATCCAGATGAAACTGCAAAAAATAACTGCGGGGCTTCTTTCGGTTCTGCTGCTGGGCAGTGCTTCGGTGGCGTTCGCGCAGACTGACGAGCCGCAAACGCTGCGGGTCACCTATGCGAATGTGGAATCGACCGTGCGCTCTTCCAATCAGACCATTCTGGCCAACCAGAAAACGCTGGACAGCCTGGAAAGCAACGACGAAGCGGAGAAAAAGCAGGATGAGATCGCCGCGGGCAGAAAGCAGCTGCAGGATCTGAGTGCCCAGCTGCAGACGACCTACCAGTCAGTCGCCGGTCTGCCGGGCCAGGAGGCAGTAGCCGCTTCGCTGCAGGGCAGCATCGCGTCGCTCAACGCCATCGTATCCATCCTGAAAGGGCAGGAGGAACAGCTGGAAATCAGCGACGATACGATTGAGCAGACAGAGCTGCAAATGGACGCCGCGGCAGATGAAATTGTTGTGGCGGCGCAGAAGCTTTACGTTACCTATCATTCGCTGGACGCCCAGCGCAAGCAGCTGAGCGGACAGAAAAAGCTGCTGGATGAAACGCTGAAAATCGCGCAGCTCAAAGCCGATCTGGGGTTGATGACGCAGGCGGAGCTACTCAGCGCAAAGCAGCAGTCGCTTACCTTGAACGACAGCATGACCGCGCTGCTCAACCAGATGCAGGCGGTGAAGAATCAGCTCCGCGTGCTGCTGGGCTATTCGGATTCCTACAGCCTTTCCATCTCCTCCATGCCCGAACCGGACGCGAATTTTTCTTCTACAATAAGCGAAACGGAAGACAGGCAGACGGCGCAGGACGAAAACTGGACCTTAAAGCAGAAAAAGCTGGCCAGAGATATCGCCAAAGACAATAAGGACTCCGATCTGGATTCAACGGTGGATGATTACCGTGCGGCGTCGCTGAATTACACCCTTGCCTTGAATACGTTTCAAAGCTCGTTCAGCCGGGTGTACGCGGATGTGGCGGAGAAACAGGGGAAGCTTTCTTCCGCACAGGCTGCCTATGATGCAAAAGCCAAGGCGCTCGAGAATGTAACGCTGCAAAATGCGGTGGGGGTGGCTTCGGATATTGATCTGAAAAGCGCGCAGACGGAGCTCAGCGGCGCACAGGCCGCGCTGGATCAGGCAAAGCTAACTCTGTTTTCTTCGCAGGAGCAGTACCGCTGGGCTCTGCGCGGGGTGATCAGCACAAGCGGTGCACAGAGCTGATCTAGTCAGTACCGTGTCAAAGCCCATGCCGTCCGCCAGAGGGTGGCAACAGTAGGATATCCGCAATAGATAGATGGTCAAATAAGCTTATACCATCAACCCTGTGTCCTTATGAGGCGAGAGTGTTTCTGCTCCAAGAATAATAGTTACCCCCCGGCAAAGCCGGGGGTTCTTCATATGCGGGCAAAGCCCTGTTTTTCTGGCGGCGCCTCAAGGCGCTGGTACGGTCTGCCACTTGCAAGGGTTTGTTACTTGCTACCCGTAAACGGGTCGACGTACTCTTTGAGCGTCATCTGATCTTCAATCTGGTCTTCTGCCAGCTGATTTTTGATATACTCGGCAATTGCTTTGTCATTCTTTCCTGCCGTGTCTACAAAATATCCTCTGCACCAGAATGTCCGGTTCCCATACTTGTATTTTAAATTTGCATGTCTCTCAAAGATCAACAGTGTGCTCTTTCCTTTGAGAAATCCCACGAATCCTGAAACACTTATCTTCGGTGGTATCTTTACCAGCATGTGGATATGATCCAGACACACCTCTGCTTGTATAATTTCTACTCCTTTCCAATTACACAACTCCCTCAATATTTTTCCTATTTCCACTCGCATATTTCCATATGCTACTTTCCTACGGTACTTGGGTGCAAATACGATATGGTATTTGCAATTCCAGCTCGTATGGTTTAAACTATCTATGTCGTTCGTCTTCATGCGAATGTCCTCCTTTTGATATGTCTTGCTGCAGTTGGCAGACCGCAGCTTCATTATATCAAAAGGAGTTTTTTTACTATACTCACCGCTAAAGCTTTTTTGAACTCCCCGGCATAGCCGGGGGTTTTCGTATTACAAAAA
>NZ_AKFU01000005.1:0-23408 GCF_000277625.1 Clostridium sp. MSTE9 | reverse complement strand
TAAGCAAGCTTCTCTCTTACTCCGTTCGACTTGCATGTGTTAGGCATGCCGCCAGCGTTCGTCCTGAGCCAGGATCAAACTCTCTAAAATATTGTATTAAAACGGCCAAAGCCGGTCTAATCTAATTTTAGAGCATTTTCTCTGCTCAATTAGTACGCTTTCGCGTTTCTCAGTTTTTATAGAGTTCTGAGAACTCTTATCCGGAAGTACTCACTTCTCGTTTCCAAGAAGTTTTCTCTCAAAAATTACGGGTTCCTTCTTGTCTTTCTCGTTGTTTAATTTTCAAGGTCCTGTCCGATTCTACCGGGCTTTTCGGCCTTTCGTTTCGTGCGCCGTTTCGTAAGGCGCTTGACTATAATACCAAACCATCTCCGCATTGTCAATGCTTTTTTTGAAGTTTTTTCATCTTTTTTTAAAAAACTTTCATTTTGTCTCTAAAAGATGCACTTCTGAGAAGTCTGTTCTGCGAAAAGCGTCGGAAAAATCCAGGCCCAGAGCCACTTTTTCCGGAAAGAGGTCAGAAAGGGGCGCCAAAACAAATCCGCGGTTCAAAATGCCGGGGTGCGGCAGACGAAGCTCATCTTCGCGCAAAACAACATCTTCATATAAAAGTAAATCCAAATCGATCACGCGCGAACCGTGAAATTCGCGGCGCTCACGGCCAAGGCCTGCCTCGATGCCGAGACATGCCCCCAAAAGCGCGCGGGGAGAAAGCTCCGTAAGAAGCAGCGCGCAGGCGTTGAGGTAATCATTCTGGGCGCTCTGCACCTCTACGGGCGCAGTTTCATAGAAACGGGAAGTGGCAATCACCGTTGTTCCGGGCAGATTCTTCAGCGCCTGGAGCGCGTGCGAAAGGTTCTCGAGCCGGTTGCCCAGGTTAGAACCCAATCCGATCACTGCTTTTTTCAATCAAAATCACTTCGCTTTCTAGTAATCGATACCGCTGTGTACTCAAATTCCGCCTGAATCGGAGCCTCCGGCTTCATAAGCAGGACTTCCAGCTCCACTACCGCGGGGTATTCCTGAAAGATCTGCTCCGCGACCCGCTGGGCTACCCGCTCCAGCAGATCATAAGATTGCTCCGTCATGACGCGGATTGCCGTTTTCATTATTTTTGCATAACTGACCGTGTCGTCGATGCTGTCGCTGGCGCACGCCGCAGATAAATCCACGGAAGCTGTGAGATCAATTATGAAATGCTGGCCGTCGCGCTTTTCTTCCGCGTTGACACCATGATATGCAAAAACACGCAATCCCTTTACTATAATTTTATCCAAGACTCGTCCCTCCCGCTTTCGCGCTGAGCACCGCGTACGCAACCTGCGCCGCCTGCACCGCTTCCCGAACATCATGCACGCGCAGCAGCTGCGCGCCGCCGGCCTGCGCCAGAGTATGCGCCGCCAGCGTGCCGGACATCCGATCCTCCGCAGGCGGATCACCGCAGCTTTTGCCGATCACGCCCTTGCGCGAGGCGGCCATCAAAAATGCACAGCCCTCGATGCGCACGGCATCGACGTTTGCAATCAGACGCAGATTCTCTTCATATGTTTTGCCGAACCCCACACCGGGATCAAAGCAGATGCGCTCCCGTGCGATGCCTATTTCCTGCGCCTGCCGCAGCTTGTCCTCGAAAAAGCGCCGCACGCGAAACAGAATATCCTCTTCTGGGTCTTCCTCTAACACGTGTCCGTTGTGCATGATAATGCAGCCACAGCCGCTCTGGAGCACCGCGGGGAACATCGCGGGATCGGTAAAGCCGTTCACGTCGTTGATCACGTCAGCGCCCGCAGAGAGGGCCATAGAGGCTACTTGAGGGTAGAAGGTATCGACAGACACCGGAACGCTCAAACGCCCCTGAAGGGCCTTTAGAACCGGCTCAATGCGCCCCCACTCCTCCTGCGGAGGAATGGCGGTGAAGCCGGGGCGGGTGGACTGCCCGCCGATGTCGATCATCCCGGCGCCCTGCTCCTGCATCTCGAGCGCGTGCACTACCGCATCCTCTGGGCGAAAGTTCTGCCCGCCATCGGAAAACGAATCGGGCGTTACATTTAATATGCCCATGATACAGGCTGGGCCATTCAGTGAAAGGAAATATTTTCCCACCTGAAATCCGCTCATCGGCGACCTCCTCCCGCCAGAAGCGACATGACCTCGCTGCGGGTCTTCGCCTCCGTGCGCATCGCTCCCCGCAGGGCGGAGGTCTGCGTAACCGCTCCGGCCGCGCGAATGCCCCGCATCGTCATGCAGAGATGCTCGGCCTCGGCCACAACCGCCACGCCGTATGGTTTGAGATTATCAAACAGAAAATCCGCGATCTGCGCTGTCAGACGCTCCTGCACCTGAGGACGCGAGGCGAAGGTCCTGACGATCCGGGCGAATTTTGAGAGCCCGATGATCCTGCCGTCCTTGGGAATATAGGCGATATGCACCTTGCCCACAAAAGGCAGCAGATGATGCTCACAAACGGAATACAGCGGAATATCACGTACCAGAACCAGCTCCCCGTGCTGCTGCGGCTCCTGAAAAATCTTCAGGTGCTCCATGGGGTCTTCCTCCAGTCCTGAAAAAATTTCGGCATACATCTTTGCGACGCGGTCCGGCGTTTCGAGCAATCCCTCGCGCTCCGGGTTCTCCCCCACCGCAAGCAGCAGCTCCGTTACCGCTGCCTTGATTCTCTCCTGATCCATATCCAAAGCCTCCCAACCAAATCTTATTTCCAATCGGGCAACATACCTGCATCATCCTTCCAGACCGATCCTAGAAATCAAGCATTGTGTTCATTTGCGGTCCGTTTGCAGACATCCGGCAGGTAAAATCGCCAAAAATAACGCGTGATCTTTTCTTAACAATCGAATCATGCTACAATTTAGTAATAGCATACCGAAAACATCGTCAATATGCAATAGATTACCCGCTCGTTCCCGAAAATTTGCGGGGAGCGCGGCACCAATAAGGAGGATTCAATCTCATGCATTATGAAGGTACCATTTTCCGCCCGCCGTCGGAGGCCGACAGCCTGCTGGTTCAGGTGACGGTGGGCTGCTCGTGGAATAAATGCACATTCTGCGACATGTATTCCGATAAGCAGTTCCGCGTACGCAATCTGGATGAAATCAAGGCAGACCTGGTGGAAGGCACTCGCTGGCGTAATCAAATCCGCCGCATCTTTTTGTGCGACGGCGACGCGCTGGTGCTGAAAACGCCGATGCTGCTCGAAATTCTGGGAACCATCCGCGAGCTGTACCCTGATCTGGATGCGGTTCGCGTCTATGCTTCCGCCAAGGACATTCTGCGCAAAAGCCATGAGGAATTGTGTCAGCTGCACGAGGCAGGGCTCGAGATGGTGTACATTGGTCTCGAATCCGGCAGCGACAAGGTTCTGGAGGAAGTCAACAAGGGCATCACCAAGGCCGAGATGATCGCGGCTGCAAAGGCGGCCATCGACGCGGGCCTGCGCCTTTCGATCAGCATAATCTCCGGACTTGGCGGGCAGGAGTTCTCGCGTGAGCATATCCTTGAAACCGCGGACGCCCTGAACCAGATGCAACCCGACTACGTGGGCATGCTGGTTCTGCACGCCGGCAACGACACCGACATGTTCCGCAAAATCGCGGAGGGAACGTTCCGTCTTCCCTCCGCGACGCAGGTGCTGGAGGAGATGAAGCTGCTGATCGAGAATCTGGATTTGAAGCATTGCTACTACACCAGCGCGCACGCCTCCAACTATATTGACGTGCGCGGGCGTTTGCCGGAGGACAAAGAAGCGATGCTGCGCAACATTGAGCGCCTGACCGAGCTGGTGCGCAAAAGAGAAGCTCGCCGATAAATAACGAACCACGTTTGCCGCCTGAAGAGTCCTACGACTTTTCAGGCGGTATTTTATTTTTTATATATAGGAAAAACCGCCTCCGGGAGCGAATTCCCAAGGCGGTTTTTTCTGTATAAAACCTCAAGCTAAACTAAAAAGGCGAACAAACAAATTTAACTGATTTTTGCAAGGATTACAAAATTCAGCACGAACAGGATGGTAGCGACCCACAGGATGGGGTGAATCTCTTTTGCCTTGCCCTTCACTGTCTTAATGATGCAGTAGAACAGGAAGCCTGCGGCGATACCATAGGAGATGCTGTAGCAAAGCGCCATGAAGATACCGGCGAAGAATCCGGGAATCGCGTCTTCCATGTCTTCCCACTTAATGTCGCGGAAGGAGCTGAGCATCATGATACCGACAATAATCAAAGACGGGGCGATGGCCGCGTCGGGAATCGCACTGACAAGCGGTGCAAAGAATGCGCTGAGAATAAACATGGCTGCGGTGACAACACTGGTCAGGCCGGTGCGTCCGCCCGCGCCGATACCGGCTGCGCTTTCCACATAAGTAGTGGTGTTAGAGGTACCGAAGATCGCACCAATGGAGGTAGCGGTCGCATCCGCGAACAGCGCTCTGTCCATCTTGGACGAAAAGCCCTGATTCTCTTCCAGCGTCTTTTCATCCTGCTCGGAGAAAATGCCGGACTTGCGGCCGGTGCCGATAAAGGTGCCGATGGTATCAAACGTATCAGATAAGCTGAATGCGAAAATTGTCATCAAAACGAGGGGAAGCTTCGAAGCATCCGAGAACAGCGACTGCATGCCGGGGTTGCCGAACGCCGCGCCGAAAGTCTCAGGCAGCTGGCTGACCGCGTCGGAAAAGCTGACGGAATTGCTCATGGAGGTCAGGCCCAGCGGAATACCGATCACGGCAGTGACCAGAATGCCGAGCAGGATCGCGCCCTTTACGTTGCGGATAATCAGAATCACGGTGAGGATAATGCCGAACAGCGCCAGCAGAACCGCCGGGGAGTTGAACTGCACAATCGCGGGAACAATGCTCGAATTCGCAATGACTGTGCCGCCATCCAGAACGATATTCTGGCCGGGGTCAGAGGTAAAGGTGAGCAGGCCGCACTTTTTTACGCCGATATACGCGATGAACACGCCGATACCGCCGCCGATCGCGTGCTGCAGCATGGGAGGAATTGCCTCGATGATCATTTTACGGATTCTGGTGACCGTAATAATAATGTTCAGGATACCGCACAGGAAAACCATCGCGAGAGCTTCCTGCCACTGAAAGCCTAAACCGAAGCAAACGGTAAAAACAAAGAAAGCGTTCAGGCCCATACCGGGAGCCTGTGCATAAGGTACGTTGGCAAACAGCCCCATCACAAGGGTACCGATCACCGAAGCAATAATGGTTGCCAGAAAAACCGCGCCCCAGGGCATTCCCGTCTGCGACAGCATGCTGGGGTTTACCATAATAATGTACACCATGGTAAAGAAGGTAGTTACGCCTGCCATGACCTCGGTTCTGACGTTGGTGTTCTGACCCTTCAGATCAAAGAAATCTCCCTTGGGGTGAAACGTGACCTGTTTGTTTTCCGCCATTCGTTCATTCCTCCTGAAATAAAGTAAGAAGCCAAATGCGGCTTCTTAGGGATTTTGCCTATCTTTTAGGACTTGAATCAACAATCCTAAGTATAGAGAATTCCTCGCTTAAAATCAAGTGTGCGAATCGACAAATTTTTCGATTTGGAAACAGTTTATTCATAACTTTTTTAAGAATTTTACATGATTTCTTTCTTTTTTCGAAATAATTGGCTCTATATCATTGTCACAATGTGCGGTTATTTATACTTGAAAGAAGGGTTTGCTCTGCAGAACAAACCCTTCGACATCGATACCAAAGAGACAGCGGACTGATTTAGTACGCGACACCCTGCCATTTCATCGCTTCAGCCACCTTCAAAAAGCCTGCGATATTTGCACCTATCACCAAATCCCCTTTATGGCCAAACTCCTCGGAAGCCTGATACGCATTATGAAAAATAGTCGCCATAATCTCTTTCAGTTTTGCATCCACCTCTTCAAAGCTCCAGGAATAGCGCATGGAATTCTGGCACATTTCCAGACTGCTCACCGCAACGCCGCCCGCATTGGAGGCTTTGCCGGGAGAGTACAGAACATGGTTGGAGCGGAATATCTCAATCGCCTCGGGAGTGCATGGCATGTTGGCTCCCTCCGCCACAACGGAGACCCCATTATTCACAAGCTGTTGTGCGTGTTCGCTATTGATCTCGTTTTGCGTGGCGCAGGGCAGAGCGACATCACATTTCACACTCCAGATTCCACCGCAGCCCGGGGTATATACCGCTCCGGGAACACGCTCAGCATACAACTTAATTCTGCCGCGCTCCACCTCTTTGATTTGCTTCACCACCGCCAGATCGATCCCGTTTTCATCATATATATAGCCGTTGGAATCTGACATGGCAACTACTTTTGCCCCCAGCTGCGCCGCTTTTTCATTGGCATAAATCGCTACATTTCCTGAACCGGAGACCACTACGTTTTTTCCTTCTAAGGAATCCTGTTTTATGTAAGACAGCAATTCCTGTACAAAGTAGCACAACCCATAACCGGTTGCCTCTTTACGGACCAGAGAGCCGCCGGAGTACAGGGATTTCCCGGTGAAGGCGCCGGTAAATTCGTTGCTGAGCCGTTTATATTGGCCAAACATATACCCAATCTCCCGTGAGCCTACTCCAATATCGCCCGCAGGCACATCGGTATCTGCCCCAATGTGTTTGGTCAGCTCTGTGGCAAAGCTTTGGCAGAATCGCATAACTTCGCCCTCGCTTTTGTCTCTTGAGTTGAAATCCGCCCCACCCTTTGCACCGCCGATCGGCAGGCCTGTCAGGGAATTTTTAAAGGTTTGCTCAAACCCGAGAAACTTGAGTATAGAAGCATTCACACTGGGGTGTAAACGCAGCCCGCCTTTATAAGGGCCAATTGCAGAGTTATATTGAACGCGCCAGCCACGGTTTACCCGTACTTCGCCTTTATCATCAATCCAGGATACCCGAAACTGAATCATCCGTTCCGGTTCCACAAGCCTTTCTATGATACCTGACGCTACCAGATCCGGTCGTTTTTTCACCACGGGATCAAGGGATTCCAGAACTTCCTGAACAGCCTGAAGAAATTCCGGTTCACCTGCGTTACGCTGGCATACGTCTTGATACACAGACAACAGATATTGATTTTGAAAGGACATGTGGATTACCTCCTCTAACAAATTGTTCTGATTATACCCCCATTTTTGAATTTTTTCAATACTTAAGCTTCATTTTATTGTATTTTTTTGATTTTTTAAGTATTTTTAAATGATTATAAGCTCTATTTATGAATTATATAATATAAATAAGTTCATTTATAAATTCCACACCATCATCAAAAGTGACTGTTCCTTCCGTGTTTTCGGCCTCAAATATAGGCACATTTTTTCATGAACGTAAGAAAGGAACGGTTCCTTGCTGGAATCGTTCCTTTTATGCAGATTATTTGTATGGAATAAAAACCCACACGATTGATCAAAAACTTATTTTACGCGCTCTTTCAGCTTCTCGAGCTCGTCATGCAGCTCTTTGGGCAGCTTGTCGCCGAATTTCTGGTAGAATTCCTCAATGCCCTCAGCTTCCTTGGCCCACTGTGCCTTGTCAATCTTCAGGATGCTGCGCAGCGTCTCGAGAGAAATCTCATCCTCAATGCCGTTGATGTTGATATCCTCCGCCTTGGGTACAAAGCCGATCGGGGTTTCCTCCGCATCTGCTTTTCCCTCTACGCGGGCGATGATCCAATCCAGCACGCGCATGTTGTCGCCGAAGCCGGGCCACAGGAAATGACCTTCGTCGTCCAGACGGAACCAGTTGACGTTGAAGATTTTTGGAGCCTTATCGCCCAGAGTTTTGCCCATCTCGATCCAGTGGCCGAAATAGTCACCCATGTGGTAGCCGCAGAATGGCAGCATCGCCATGGGATCGCGGCGAACGACGCCGACAGCGCCGGCAGCGGCGGCTGTGGTTTCGGAAGCCATGATGGAACCGACGAACACACCGTTATCCCAATCGCGGGACTGATAGACCAGCGGAGTGGTCTGCGCGCGGCGGCCGCCGAAGATGATGGCGGAAATCGGCACGCCCTCGCCCTTATCCAGCTCGGGGCTGATGCAGGGGCAATTCTTGGCAGGCGCGGTAAAGCGGCTGTTGGGGTGCGCACCCTTATCAGAGGAAGTAGTGCCGTCCCAGGGCTCGCCCTTCCAGTTCAACGCGTTCTTGGGCGGGTTCTTGTCAAGGCCCTCCCACCAGACGGTGTTGTCGTCAAGATTATGCGCAACATTGGTAAAGATGGTGCCCCTCTTGGTGGACTCCAGAGCGTTGAAGTTGGATTTGGCGTTCGTGCCGGGCGCGACGCCGAAGAATCCATTTTCGGGGTTAATGGCATACAGTCTGCCGTCCGCACCGGGACGCATCCACGCGATGTCGTCGCCGACTGTCCAGACCTTATAGCCCTTACTGCGGTAACCCTCCGGCGGAATCAGCATCGCCAGGTTCGTCTTGCCGCAGGCAGACGGGAACGCCGCCGAAATATAGGTGACCTCGCCCTCGGGATTCTCGATGCCCAGAATCAGCATATGCTCCGCCATCCAGCCCTGCTGACGGCCCAGATTGGATGCAATGCGCAGCGCAAAGCATTTTTTGCCCAGCAGAACGTTTCCGCCGTAACCGGAGTTCACGGAAATGATGGTGTTATCCTCAGGAAAATGGCATATGTAGCGCTTTTCCTGATCGATCTGGCATTTGCAGTGCAGCCCGCGCACCCACTCGGGATTATCGCCTAAAACATCCCAAACCGCCTGGCCAACACGGGTCATGATCGCCATGTTCAGCACAACGTAGATGGAATCCGTCAGTTCAACGCCGATTTTTGCCAGAGGAGAACCAACCGGGCCCATGGAGTAGGGAATCACATACATTGTGCGACCCTTATAGCTGTCCCGAGCAATATCATAAAGCATCTCGTAGGCTTTCTTCGGCTCCATCCAGTTGTTAGTGGGGCCTGCATCCTCTTCCTTGCGGGAGCAGATAAAGGTACGATCCTCCACGCGGGCAACGTCATTGACCGCTGTGCGGTGCAGATAGCAATCCGGCAGCTTTTCCTGGTTGAGCTTAATGAGCTCACCGGTAGAGCAAGCCTCTGCTCTCAGCTGTTCGATCTGCTGCTCTGAGCCGTCGATCCAAACGACCTGATCGGGGCTGACAAGAGCTTTCATTTCTTCGATCCAGTTCAATACCGATTTGTTATTTGTCATTCCAGTTCTCCTTCCGGCCTGATAGCCAAATACGATAACTCTGGTTTTATTATAATCGATTTTGGCTCAGGAATCAATTGATATTTGTGGATTGTCAACCAAAAAACAAACGGAATATCTGTTAAGTTCGTTTAAAGAATCACGAAAAAAACACTGCCTGCCAACCCTTTCCAAGCCAGTACTTATTTTACCCGATAAAGCCCGTTCATTTTTTCCTCCGCCGAAAACAGAGGAGAAAATTCCGGCTTTTACACAAGGTGCTGCAATCGGCTCTCATGCTTCAAAATTAAGCTGAATGTCCATAGTAGCGAGCGCGTTCAGAGTAAGCCCGGCGCGCCTGCCCGCCAAAAACTCGTAGTACCCCTGCGACGCCACCATCGCGGCGTTGTCCCCGCACAGGGAAAGCTCGGGCCGGTAAAACTCCCATCCGTTCTCACCGCAGATTCGCTCCAGCTCGCGCCGCAGCAGCGAATTGGCGGAAACACCGCCCGCAATCACCAGCCGGCGTTCCTTGGTTTCACGCATGGCGGCAACTACGTTGCGCACCAGGCAATCCACCACCGCGCGGCGGAACGAAGCCGCCAGATCGGCACGGGGAAGCTCGTCCCCTTTTTGCGCGGCATTGTGGATCAGATTGATGACCGCCGTTTTCAGCCCGGAAAAGCTGAAATCAAACGGAGCGCCATCCACCGACGGATGCGGCAGGGAAAACGCGTCCGGATTCCCCAGCTCTGCCTCTTTGTCCAGAAATACGCCGCCCGGGTAAGGCAGGCCCATGGCACGGGCCGCCTTGTCGAATGCTTCGCCCGCGGCGTCGTCGCGCGTGCAGCCCAATACGCGGAACTCGGTATAATCCGTCACATGTACAATATGCGTGTGCCCGCCGGAAACCACCAGGCACAAAAAGGGCGGCTCGAGCGAGGCGCTCGTCAGATAATTCGCCGCTACGTGCGAGCGCAGGTGGTGCACCGGCACCAGCGGCACACCGGACGCAAAGCTCAGCCCTTTCGCAAAATTTACACCGACCAAAAGCGCGCCGATCAATCCCGGTGCGGCAGTGACCGCGATCGCATCCAGTTCCTTTATGTTTGTTCCGGCGTCGTCCAGCGCCTGCTGCACCACGCCGACAATGGCCTCCGCATGGCGGCGCGAGGCTATTTCCGGTACCACACCGCCGAATTTGCGGTGCTCCAGCACCTGCGACGCAATCACAGACGACAGCACACGGCGGCCATCCTCTACTACAGACGCAGCCGTTTCATCGCACGAGCTTTCAATTCCTAACAATCTCATTCCTGTTTCCCCTTTGTCTGATTCCACGGTTTTTCGCCCTGCGCCCAGCCCTGCTCCGTCCAGTAAGTCCGGTCTGCAGGGTTATCCGCAAACTTGAATACCGCCTGCTTCATGATAAAAAACATCCCCTTTGTCCGGATGGACGTCGAAGGGCCCTTTTTCAGGCTCTCGTACAGCCGTTCCGCCGACCGCACCAGAGAATGCTCCGCTTTGATGCGGCGGCTTTCTTTCATATCGTCAAAGCCCTCGGACCATAAGGTAACCCCGCAGCGAAAAATTCGGCTGATTCCCCAATACGACAGCGAACGGGCAATATTATTGATTGCGTACTTGGTCCCCGCGCCCGCCGTGGTGGAAACGATCAGCGCGCTTTTATGGAACATCTCCCTGCGCGGGCGGTGCGCCATAAACAGATACCCGAAATGATCGAGCATGTTTTTCATCGGCGCCGCCATTTCCATCACGTACACCGGCGAAGCAAAGATCAGGCCGTCGGCCTCCAGCATTGCGCTTTCGATCGGCCCTGCATATTCCCGGTGGGGACACTTCTCCTCACCCTTCATAAAACAGGTATAGCATCCCGTGCAGAACTTCGGGAAATCCTGCGGCAGATAAAATTCGGTGAACTCCACAGGCCCCAGAGCGGCCAGCCGCTTTTTGACGATCTGCACCGCGTGGTATGTATTCTTTTTGCGGGGGCCGCCGTACACAATACAGTATTTCATCGAAATCCTTCTTTCAGCAAAAGGCTTTTGTCATGATCAGGCCATCTTCTTTCGGCTGCTCGTACATCCCGCGGCGCAGGCCGATTTCTGCAAACCCACAGCTCCGGTACAAATGGATCGCGCTTTGATTCGAGACGCGCACCTCCAGCGACAAGGCCGCCGCGCCGCGCCCGATCGCCGCCCGCTCCAATGCCTGCATCAGCAGCCGCCCGGCCCCATGCCGCCGGAACCTTGGGTCTACCGCAACATTGGTGACGTACGCTTCATCCAGAATACAGTGCATCCCCGCGTAGCCGATAGTTTCCCCGCCACACTCCGCCGCCAGAAAGCAGGCCGTCGGCTCCAGAAGCTCCGTCGCAAGTCCCTCCCGCGACCAGGGCAGCGAAAAGCAGAGCCGCTCCAGCACGGCGAGCGCGTCCAGATGATGTTCCCGCATCGGGACAATGCGGATTTCTTCAGTGCCCCAGCTCATGCAAAAGCTCCTCAAGTGCCTTTTGAATCTGGTCGCGGCTGGCGCGGTAAATGGCCATGCTGCCGCCGAACGGGTCGCCGACTCCGCCGCCGAGTACCTTGATTTTCTCCTGCGGTACTCCCGACGATTTGAGCACCCCGGCATGGCTCTGCATCATGACCACAAACAGATCGGCGGATTGCAGCATTTCCTGCGAAAGGGGTTTGGCGCGGTGAGCGGAAAGATCGACGCCCAGCTCGCGGCAGGCGGTCACCGCGTTGTCTGCCGCAGGCTCGCCGGGATTCGCGAATAACCCGGCGCTGTCACAGGTAATGTCCATGATGCCGCGCTCAGCCAGCAGCCTGCGGAACAGGCCTTCGGCCATCGGGCTGCGGCAGGTGTTGCCCGTACAGATAAAGATGATTTTCATATGCATTCCTCTTTCTTCCCGGCAGATCACCGGGGAGCTGAATGATGGGTTTATTCTTTCGCGTCGTACCACGTTTTGCCGATCTTGGCCTCCGCCAGCATCGGCACGGAAAGCGAAACCGCGTTCTGCATTTCTTCCGTGAGCAGCTTCGCCGCAGCCTCGGCTTCTTCCTGCGGTGCTTCGACGATCAGCTCATCGTGCACCTGCAGAATCAGCTGCGCCTGCATTTTCTCACGGGTCAGGCGCTCCGCCACACGGATCATCGCGATCTTGATGATATCCGCCGCGGTGCCTTGAATCGGCATGTTCATCGCAACGCGCTCGCCGAACGAGCGCAGATTGAAGTTGCTGCTGGTCAGCTCCGGCAGGTAGCGCCTGCGGCCGAACAGCGTTTCGGCATAGCCGCGCTCCTTTGCCAGCTCCACCACATGGTTCATGTAGCTTCGCACGCCATCGTAGTGGGCCAGATACGCCTTGATATAGTCATCCGCTTCCTTGCGGGTAACGCCGATGTTCTTCGACAGCGAAAACGCGCCGATGCCGTATACAATGCCGAAGTTGACCGCCTTGGCGCGGCTGCGCATGATGGGCGTGACCATCTCCTCCGGCATGCGGAACACCTGGGCGGCGGTGCTGCGGTGAATATCCGCATTTTCGCGGAATGCCTCGATCATATTTTTATCGTCGGCCACATGAGCCAGAACCCGCAGCTCGATCTGCGAGTAGTCGGCGTCTACCAGCACCCACCCGGGCCGGGCGATGAAAAAGCGGCGCAGCTCGCGGCCCTGCTCGGTGCGCACGGGAATGTTCTGCAGGTTCGGCTCTGTGGAGCTGATGCGCCCTGTGCGCGTTTCGGTCTGATTAAAGCTTGAGTGAATCCGCCCGTCCTGCCCGATTACCTTGAGCAGGCCGTCGCAATAGGTGGATTTCAGCTTCGTCAGCCCGCGGTATTCCAGAATCATCTCTACGGCGGGATGGTCATAGCGCAGGCTTTCCAAAACCTCCGCGTTGGTGGAGTAGCCGCTTTTTGTCTTTTTGCCCGTATGCAGGCCCAGCTTTTCAAACAGCGCCTGACCGAGCTGCTTCGGCGAATTCACATTAAATTCGTAGCCGACCTGCTCGTAAATACGGCTCTGGATTTCATTGATGCGGGTCTGCAGGCCCTTACCGTATTCCTCAATGCCCGCCGCGTCTACGGCAAAGCCGACCGTTTCCATGCCGGCCAGCACTTTTGCCAGCGGCAGCTCAATCTTTTTCAGCAGGTCGAGCTGGCCGTTCTGTTCGATTTCGGTCGTCAGGCGATCGACCAGAGCGGGCAGAAGCGCCGCGCGGGCCGCATCCGCATACTCCCCGTTTGCACTCGGAAACGGTACCTCATATTCCGCTGCGAGCCGCTCCACCCCGTAATCGGACGACGTGGGGTTCAGCAGATAGGCCGCGAGCAGGGTATCCATGCCGAAATTTTTGACCTCCACGCCCAGCCGCTCCAGCGCGGCATAAAACGGCTTGCTGTTGTGGATATTCTTGACAATCTTCGCATTGCCGCACAGCGCGCGCAAAAACGCTTTTTCAGGCTTCAAGACAAATACGGTCCCATCCATCGGCAAAAGCAGAGAGGAAATTTCGTTTCCGTCGTACACGGCTGTCAAATCCGCACGGCCCTGCTCCTGCAGGGGGATCAGCAGCCCCGCGCCGTCGGCCAGCACCTTTACCGGCAGGGAATCCGCCGTTTTGCTATGCTCGGGGGTCTCCTGCGCCGCAGCGTCGAGCCCCAGCTTCGGAATCAGCGAAAACAGCTCCAACCGTGCCATCAAACGAGCTGCGGCTGCCTTGTCGCCCGACTGCAGGCGATACATTTCCAGCTTTGTATCAATCGGTACATCCGTACAGATCGTGCCCAGCTTACGGCTGAGGTAGGCACTCTCCTTCCCCTCGCGCAGCTTCTTGCGCATCCCTTCTTTGATGTCGATGGTATCCAGATTTTCGTAGATATGGTCGATGTCGTGAAAGCTGCGAATCAGTTCACCCGCACCCTTGGGGCCGATGCCCGCCACGCCGGGGATATTATCGGAGCTGTCGCCCTGCAGCGCCTTGATCTCGATCATTTGAGGCGGTTCCACGCCGTATTCCTCGCGGATTTTCTCGGCGTCGTACACCGTTACCTGCGGCTGACCGAATTTGGTTGCGGCAAGGCGCACCGTGACGCCGTCACCCACCAGCTGCAGGCTGTCGCGGTCCCCGGTGGCAATCACGCATTCCGCGCCCTGCTCGCGGCTGGCCTTGGCCAGCGTGCCCAAAATGTCGTCCGCCTCAAACCCCGCCTGCTCCACCAGAGGGTAGCCGAGCAGCTCCAGCAATTCCTTTAAAACGGGCAGCTGCTCGGCCAGCTCTTCTGGCATTCCCTTACGCTGGGCCTTATAGCCATCGTATTCCAGGTGGCGAAACGTGGGCTCCTTGCGGTCAAACGCAATGGCGACTGCATCCGGCTGCGTCTCATCCCACATCTTTTTGAGCATCGTCAGAAAACCGTAAATCGCATTGGTAAAATGGCCATCCTTGGTAGTCAGCAGTTTAATCCCGTAAAACGCGCGATTCAGGATACTGTTTCCGTCCAGCACCAGTAATTTCATCATTCTTCTCCATTCCTCCGCTGAATATAGCGGACCAGATATATTTAAAAAGGAGTCTCCCCTGTTTACTCTATTGTGTTATTATAACATGATAGCAAGTACAAAACCCCACTTGATTATGAAAAGACGTTTTTTAAGCGATATTATCATGTTTCAACGTTCTCCCAGGCATTGAAAGCTTTGCTTTCGCTTATGCCGTGAGGTTATTATAACAGAATGCCTTTTAAACAGCTTTCGTTAGAGCAACAAGTTCTTTCTTTATTCCAGTTATTCTGTTTCAATGTTCTCTCAGGCACCCGAAGCTCTGCTTCGGCTTGCGCTGTGAGGTTATTATAACAGAATGCCTTTCAAACAGCTTTCATTATAACAACCAGTTCTTTGGTTTATTCTGTTTTAATGGTCTCTCAGGAGCCCGAAGCTCCGCTTTGGCTTGCGCCGTGAGATTATTATAACAGAATGCCTTTCAAACAGCTTTCATTATAACAACCAGTTCTTCCTTGATCCCGGTTTATTCTGTTTCAATGTTCTCTCAGGCGCCCGAAGCTTCGCTTCGGCTTGCGCCGTGAGGTTATTATAACATCTTCCAGCAAAAAAATTAAGTGCTTTTCGCCCCGGATTGTGGTATATTATATCGAGACTTTTCACTTTTAACCGAAAGGATTTTTTTACTTGAAACTGGGTTCTTTTCAAATTGAGGGCCGCGCGGCTCTCGCGCCGATGGCCGGGATTACCGACGCGTCATTCCGCCAGCTGTGCGTGGATTTCGGGGCCGGATATGTCGTGACCGAAATGGTGAGCGCGCAGGGCCTGACATATAAAAACTATAAGACAAACCAGCTGATGAAGCTGTCTGATACAGAGCGGCCCGCGGCGATTCAGCTGTTCGGGGATGAGCCGGATTATCTGGCGCGCGGAGCGGAAATCGCGATGAATTTTTCTCCCGACGCCATCGACATCAATATGGGCTGCCCCGCGCCGAAGGTATGCGGAACCAGTGGCCGGGGTCACGGCAGCGGCAGCGCGCTGATGAAGGATCCGGAGCTCTGCGGCAAAATCGTGGCGGCAGTCAAGACCGCGGTGGACGTGCCGGTAACGGTAAAAATCCGCAAGGGATGGGATAAAAACAGCGTCAACGCCGTAGAAGTGGCGCAGATCTGCGAAGCGGCGGGAGCGGATGCAATCGCCGTTCACGGGAGAACCCGCGAGCAGATGTACCAGCCCAGCGCGGATTGGGAGATCATCACAGCGGTCAAGCAGGCGGTAAAAATCCCCGTGATCGGCAACGGCGATGTAACCGATGCGAAAAGCGCCGCCAAAATGCTGGAGCAGACCGGCTGCGACATGGTGATGATCGGCCGTGCCGCTTTGGGGAATCCCTGGATTTTCCGCGAGATTCACGCATACCTCACGACAGGAGTGCTCCTGCCGCCGCCCACCTTAAACGAGAGGCTGCTCGTGATGCTGCGCCATGTGCGTGCCATGTGCGAGGATAAGGGAGAAAACCGCGCGATGCGCGAAGCCCGCAAGCATGCCGGGTGGTATCTTAAGGGCCTGCCGAACGCGGCATCCTTCCGCCGTGAGGCCGGGCAGCTGACAGTTTTTCACGATATTGAGCTGCTGGCACAGCGGATACTTTCCTCCGCGGCAGGCGGAGCCTCACACGAAACTGTAATATGACAAAAGCCCCCAGCCACAGATTTTCCTGTGGTTGAGGGCTTTCTTTTGTGATCCGTTCTTCTCAGCATCATTCATACATTGAGTATGCGGCTTTCCCATCTATTCCGTTTTGTCTTCTCCCGCTGCCTGCCCGTCCACATATCCTTCACCGGCAATATAGGCAACGACTGCGCCCAGTGACAGAAATACACCGCTGACCTGCTGCCCAACGTTCGCGTCTGCTCCGAACAGAGCCAGCACGCCAACCACGAAGGCCGCAACCGCCATCCAAAATTTACGGGATGTCAGCTTCTGTGCCCAATTGATTTTGCTCATTTGATACCCCTCTTTCCGTCAGATGGAACCTGATGTTTCAGCGCACATTAAAATTGCACTGTACGGTCTGTCCACCCGACGTGACCATAATATGTCCATGCCTTACCACAGGTTCCGGCGGCAGACCCTGAACGTCGATCAGCCAGCCGCGGCCTTTCGGATCAAGGCGCGGTTCCGATACGGCGATCACGTCGCGTCCGGTGGTGGTAACGGCGGGTTTTTCCTGACAACGAGCCAACACCGTGTATTTTTCACCGCTGTTCATGTCTTTGCTTGTGGTATCCAAACTCAAGCCGTAGATATTCGGGACAGCAGCCAAAGAAAAATCCTTGCAGCAGTAATTGAGATCTACCCGCCCGCTCACGCCCGGCATACTGCCGTCGCTGGTGTACTGCCACATGTCGTATTGACCGGGGTAGGTTACCCTGTCGTTATACTGTGCCAGCCAAAACGTGTACTTAGAGAGCTGCGCCATATCGAGCCGGTTCGTCGCCCAATCTTTGTTTGCGTAAACCCCGACGGTATATCCGGCGGCGGTTAATCGCTCACAAAAAAGCAAACAGATGGCTGTTGCCATCTGTTTGCTGATGCCGCCATGCTTGGCTTTATAGCCATCAGCGTCTTCCATATCGATATAGACCGGGTAGACAGGTTTCAGACCTTCGAGCAACCGCAGAGCATGCGCCGCCTCGCTTTCAGCTTCGGCCATGTTTATTGCGTAACTGTACAGATACGCGCCCCACGGAATGTTCAGCCGACTGCACTCGGCTACATTGCGCGCCCATTGCTTGTCGTCCTGGCTGACCATATCGCTGCCATAGCCGCAGCGCAGAATGGCAAAATCGATGTTGCCCTTTAGTTTGTCCCAGTCGACGCGACCGTTGGCGTTGCTGACGTCGATGCCATTAAGCATTGTAATCCTCACTTGTGATGGTCTTGAACTCATCGGCAGTAATTTGCCCATATGGGTTGCTCTCTGTTTTAACCGCCAGTCTCAACTGATCAATTGTCACCCATTTGCGGCTGTAAGCAAGCTGCCAAAATACCATTATACTGCGCCTCCTTTGAGCGTCATAATATCAAGCTGTGCCTGCGCGAGCGTCTCTCTCAACGTGTCCAATGTTGCGTTGAGCTGCATGTTTTGCAGCGATAGGCCCGCGATGGTTTGGCCGAATACATCGTTTTCGGCCTGTTGCTCTTTAATTTGCCTTGCTAACTCTTCAGCAGGTCGAGCTTTGATCTGAGGATACGTGAGATTTTTATTCTCATCAACCATTCCAACAATCAGACGATAAAGTACGAGATCAATATCCTGATCAAATTTACAATAAAGACCTTCTGTTGGCTCAGTTTCAGATTTTTGATAGACCTCTGATGTTTCTTCGCTATAAAGATAATACACGAATATCCTCCTTTCTTACCAGCAAGCTAAACTACCAGAAGCTGTAAAAGTAATTAAAGCCGGTGTTATTTGAGTTACAGTATAATCTGAATTAATGGAATACACGAGTAGTCCGTCAGTAGAAAGCACAAATAAATACTTATAGTCTGGTGATACTGTTAATGCTCTAAAATTATTACAGTATGTCAATGTTGTTGATTGATTTGGTTGGGCTATATTATGCATTTTTATAACGACTTGAGAAGTTGATTGCCCCAGAGCGTATATAACTCGACCGTTTCCAATAGAGACTAGTGCCTGAGCTTCATAGGAATCGTTTGTCTGGGTTGATGACGAGAGAAAATATGCTCGTGTTTTGTCACTGGATTTGATAACTGAAAAAACTGAATTATCGTTAGAAGCACTCATAGCATTAGTGTTGATGTAAATATAGTCTCCAACCGTAATCATTTTTCCTATAGAAAAGTAGTCTTTAATAAGCGCAGAATCTTTAATTACAGTTGAGGATAGTAGCGATATGGTGTCTCCACTTTTTGAATAAACTTCTAAATGACGACTCACATCTCCGTCGTCTGGATCATATACCCAACTTGATAATGTAATTATTTGACTACCAGTTTCATTAAAGCATGCTTTTACACACTGTGTGTGCTTGGCATACCTTGTTAATAAACTCCACGTTCCGTTCGCTTGAAGTTTTATTAAATAAAATAAAGCCCCTTTTGACCCGCCAGGAATAAGTATAGATTGACTATCGGGAGAAAACTGTATGCACCTTTTTCCATAATTTCCAGTATTATCAGCTGGGGCAGGGTCTATTCCTGTAATCGTACTATTTAAAGAAAAAGCATCGCCCTCCCTTTTATAAATAGTTAAAGTATCTGTAGAAGATGGGCCAGCGCCGGATATTCTTGCAACCCACAAGCCATTTGAAGATACGGCTACTTGTCCAACACTTGTTGTGGAATCAAAGCCCCTGTAATTACTTATAGAGCCATCGACCCTATTTGCAGCGCCATTTTTTGAAATCAAATAATGCCCTTTCTGGCTCAACCATTGCCAAGCAGAGCCGTCCCATCGTTTGGCATTTTCTACGTCAATTACAGAGTCTACACGAGACATAATACGTGGCCATTTGGAGTCAATGTCTGAATAATAGTCCACACCATTCTTCTTGGCAAAGACATGTCCATTTCCATTAGTACCCCCTCTCTCACTCAATCGCCATGTTATGGTGTCTCTGTTGCCCTTACGTAAAATGCTATTTAATGTGATATTATCCGTTGTCTTTATTGGTGATTGCAAATAAACAAGTGAATTATCCATGTTGTCCTGAATAAACCAGTAGCTATCTCCAGGCGGTGATGATCTTATTGCGTCGTCAAATACGATACGCCTTTTAGTAGCATTTTGAATCCAAATATGATTGGTGTCTAACGGAGTAGGCTCTGCCGTCTGGATACTGAGTGGGAAAGTAAACATTTCTTTTATAGACCCAGAGCCACCTTTAAAAAAAGCTGTAGGCCAATTTTGGGGATGATTAAAACTTTTAGAGGATAATGTTACTGTTACATTCGCCCCCACTTCCCATGCATCATCATCCAAAACTTCCCCAACTGGATTTCTTAAAGCATACCAGTCTCCAGTATTATTAATTTTTATGCAATTATACTGAGTACTACTTTTGGGCTTCGCAGTAGCTTTGTAGGTAATTTGGCACCCCTCTGTGAAAATAAAATTAGGTATTGTAAGTACACATGAGTTATTATTATCTGGCGCACCAACTTCTGTTGCTACCCAAACGGCGTTATTACCGTTTGCCTTCCCGTTCCACGCCGCGCGCTCTGCCGCTGTAACATGCATAGTGGCGTCATTCCCGTGCGCGTTAACATCGCTCAGCTTCTGGTTAAAGAGAGTACGCGATACCCCGTCGGTTCCTTCAAATAATGTAGTAATATCAGGCAATCCACTCGCCCCTTTCTAATTGTTTTAAGGTTAAGTTCTTCGCGTCCAACTGTTCAAAGGTGATCGATTGGGCGTCCAGCTCATCCCAGGTTACATAGAGATAAGCAATATCCAACAGAAGATTCGCCGGGATCGTCTCATAGGCCGTCGCGTACAGCGGATTCAGGTCGGCCACGCGGCCCTCTCCGCGGTAGCGGATTTTGATGACAAAATCCTGCACACTGACGTCAACACCAAGTCCCATGTACGCCTCTACCATTCCCCGCAATACATTGACATTGATCGGCGGCTTCGTCATCAGCTTGGCTTTGAGCGCATCGCGCCGCGCCTGCAAGGTAGAATTCAGCGGAGAGGACACGCCAAGCAAGCGCTCCCAGCGCTGTGCTCCCGCCTCGTCGCAGGTGGAAACAGATTTGTTTTTCACCATCCGCCGCACCTGCTCTGATAAAGCGTCCATCTGAATATTTACTACCCCGGCGATCGCGTCGATCTCCACAACATCCTGCAGTTTTTCAATCAGATAGCCTTTCAAATCGTTTTTATGGTCATAAAACATCAGCCGGCCACCTCGCTCACCGTGATCGTCCCGATTGTCGGCACCTGGTATGCGGCAAAGCTTTTTTGCAGGGACAGATTGGCGCTGGCACCGTTTATGGTCACGGTACCAACATCGACAATACTCTCATGTGCGTTCAGAATATTCGCGACCAGCTTTGCGTAAAACAGCGTTTCCGCGGCAAAATCGATGCTGCCGATGTAATCGGCAATTGCCTGTTCCACCGACGGTCTTACAAGCTCTAAACTGGCTCCGGCTCTCAATCGAATCTGCGCCGTTACATTAACAGGCAGATTAACAGAGGTCCCCACTGTTACCGTGTGGCCGATCGGCGCGATTCCGTCACCGTCTGTGCCCATTACAGTCTGCACCTTGTCCACCAGCGTTTGCGTGGCGGTATTACCCTGTTCATCGCCAATGATCAGCCCAACCCGGCCGGCGCCCATCGAAGGGGCGCCGAATACCTGAACGGTTCCCACGCCGTCAATGGCCAACGTTTTTTCCTTGTAGTCCGCGATGTTTCCCCCGTAGGGCTGCTGCCGCACTGCTGTGTGAAACCGTGCACGAAGATCATCATCGCTTTCCTGATCCCGCGCGGGGATGAGCGCAAGGGCAACCAGTTCTGCCGACGCAAGGCCGTTGATGTTGTCCACCGGCAAAATGGTGCCTCCATAGGCGTTGCCCTGAATTCCGGATTGGTCGCAGATGGCTTTGTACTGGCCTGCCGCAAGCCTTTCCGTGACGGTAAAGGAGATATCCTGCACTGCAAAACGGCTGCCAATCGGAATATCTTTCGGCGCGCCGGTGCCATCGAAGGTGTTGATCTGTCGCACTGCCTGTGTTGCCAGCTCGCGGTCGATGCCAAAATCCGATGTAACCCGATCCAACCATTCCTCCTGAGCCGTATCTGCAAACAGCAGATCTGTTAAATACGCGATCATATAGGCCTGCTGGGCCAACACAAAAGCGGTCGGCGCCAGCGTGTGGTAAATGATGCTTCCCTCGCGCTTGTCGATATCGTCCGGCACCTGATCCAGCATCTGTTTCAGGATTGCTTCGTACTCATAAGCTTCAGCCAAGCGTTACACTCCTCTCCGTGTTAAAATCCCCAAAGATGGTATTTACTGTAAAGCGTACATTTGCGGCTTCCCGATCAAAATCAATGGTAAAATCCGAGATTCCCGTAATCCGGTCATCCTCGCCGAGCGCCTCTTCGATACGCCGCTGTAAATCCGCCTTTCCATATTCATGGTCCTGTCCGATTAGGTCGGCGAGCTCTACGCCGTAATCGTACGAAAAAATGTCGTAGAAAAATCGCTCTGTGGAAAGCGCCAGGTCAGCCGCCTGCGCGGCGGCCTCTTTTCCATCGATCATCCCCTGTAGACGGTTCCCGGACAGCCTCCATGTTTTAGAGGGATGAAAACTGTCTGTATCGTCGCCATAGGTTTTCAGTACGCTCATCCAATCACCCCTATCACTGCAAATCGCTGGCCGCCGTGCTTTTGAATCAGACTGACCCGCGCTCCGATCGTTACCGTAAGTCCCTTCGGTACATCCACCATTTCGAGAGGAACCACCAAGGGTCGGTTATCTATCTTAATACTGGAACCACCCCATGTTCCATAGATCAGGTCGCACAGGGCTTCATTTTGCAGATATTCTTTTACGATGCTTTTAATTGCAGTATTTAAATCCATATCATCACCACACAAATTTTAATTCCAGATTCATGGTGTGCTTGTTGTGGCCGAAATTGTGTGTTACCTGGTCTACAACCGACCACAAATCCAGACCGGCCTCGGCGATTTTTATCCGAATGCCGCTGCCGCCAAATACCCGGGTATCCCCCATGCAGTCGATCTTCAGGGTTTGAGTTTCCCGGTTTTTCAGCTGTAACAGCTGATTCGCACGCACCGCCAGCTGGGATTCATTCAGATCGGCGCTTACCTTATCAAAGAGCATCAGTTTGCCCCAGTTTTTGATATTGCCTGGATCCATTGAAACATAGCTATTACAGATGCCTGTTTTGTTATCGTCCCTAGCTACTTTAATGTAGTTGTAGGTATCCTCGTCGATGGAGCGCTCATAATCAAAGCCGGTCCCCATCGAGCCGTCCCCAATCAGGATCGGCAGCCGCAGGTCTACCAGATCGCGCAGCTCAATCGCTCCGAAGTGATCGCGCAGAACATACCAGTATCCGTTTGTATACAGATTTTCCTCGATCGATTTGTAAATCATATCCAGGTGAGTCTGATTATCAAACCGATACTGTGTCAGCTTTGCAACAGTGCTGTCAACCTGGCCAAGCCTCACCCGGTCGCCGATCGCCGCCGCTACTGTGTTCAAAAACTCTGACAGCGTACAGACCGGCCGAATAATGGAGTTTTTCGCTTTGAAATATCTAAGAGCCTATCCATAAATTAGATATGGACTCGAATCAATTTACGCCAGACAATAATTGCACAGGCAAAATGCAGAAGACCAAGGTAGTTTGCAGCTTTCTTTTCAAAACGAACCAGCAATTTGCGGAAACGGTTGAAGAACGAATGCGTAACCTCTACTACCCAGCGCCGGGCTTTAAAATCGGGATTCCGCAAGAGCTCCTGTTTTTCCTCAGATCGGGGACGGATATGCGCGATATAGCCTCTTTTTTCAACCTTGTCTTTTGAGCCGGTATACCCGGCATCCAGGCACAGGTTTTGAGTAAATTTTGCTGAAGATTTCGGACGCTGGACCACAATCTGATCAAGCGTTGCTTCCAGCAACTTGATGTC
>NZ_AKFU01000004.1:0-51458 GCF_000277625.1 Clostridium sp. MSTE9 | reverse complement strand
TGGAACTCCCTCAGGGCGACCAAAGGCGCTGCCTTTGGAAACCGAGAGAGGCTCCCGCTCTGGTTCTGTTTTCACGCACAGGCACGGCCTGCGCGTAAAGCGAGTACATAAGGGAAGCTTTAATATCCACAAAAAGTAAGAGAAAGAGTACTCTGAGGGCAAACTCTCACCTACAAAGAATGCAGCAGAGCCGCACTAAGAAAACACCAAGCTGACGAGAGCGCTCTGAAAATGCCCGCCGACAGACGGGATTGCTAAGCTTGTTTTTAGATGAAACTCGGAGAGTGGGCATTTTCATTGGAGCGCCTTTTCAGTAGCTTTCGTTTGCACTTACAGGAGCCGTTCCCCAAACGGATTCCAAAGGTGCCCTTTGGCGAGCCTTTGCTTACTTTCGCCTCGTAGCGAAAGTAAGTGCCCGCCCCGGCACGAGGGGCAAGTCTGCGCTAGCAGAATTTTCATATGGGGCAACCCACAAAAAATACTTTTTCATATCTTATAGATAAATAAAGGCAAATCTGAAATGAAGGCAAAGCTAAGCTTTTAAGTTATTATAGCATGATTTCTTCCGGAATTCCAGCCTTTCCGCCCCAACGGAGCAAAGCAGAACGATGCACAGTACCACCAGCGCGGCCGCAGCAGCGGGGGTGCCGGAGAGCTCCCCGTTCAGGGCGCGGGAGGTGTTTTCGAAAGCAGGAGCGGCCTGAGGGAAAATCTGGAACAAAACAACGGCAAAAATAGCCGAGAAAATTCCTTTGATCAGTTGGTGAGCAAAAAACATCGAGCGCGAAAACGGAATTTTCGTCAGGGACGACAACACCTGAAAATGAACGCAAAGTCCGCCCCAGCCCATGGCGAAGGCAAATAACATCGCACTGCCGCCCAGAGCGGCAATGTCGAAGCAGCCGCCGGTTACCTCCATAATCACCGAGAGAGCGGCGCCGCACACGGCGGAGGGCATCCCAAGGCGAAGCAGAAATTGTGCCAAGAAGGCCGCGGCCCCAATCTCGCGCAGCAGCGCGATCAGTACGGAGAACAAAATCACAAAGGCGCACAGATTCATGGTTCCTCTCGCGGCATCCACTGTGGAATCAATCAGCGGCGAAGAGCTGTACTTGCCTTTCTGTGCGGGCGCTGTGGAAAGCGATTCCCTTGGCTCTGAAAACTTTAACAGAAATCCCAGCAAAATGGAGGCTCCCAGCTGGGCGCAGAGCAGAAGGGCCCCGGCGGTGGGATTGCCCAGCAGGCCGACCCCTACCACACTGATGACAAACGCCGGCCCCGCATTGACGCAGAACGAAGCCATGCGGGCCGCCTGTCGGTCGGTGATGCTGCCCTGCTGGTGCAGAGCGGCAATTCCCCGCGCTCCGACCGGGAATCCGCCAACCATGCTCATCAGGATGGTGGCGGCGGTGCAGCCGGGCAGGCGGAACAAAACCCTTGTTACAGGGCCAAGAAACTTGCCCATCGCGTCAGAAATTCCCGATTTTACCAGGTAGGTAGAAAGCGCCATAAACGGGAACAGAGAGGGCACCAGAATAATCAGGCAGTACTCCAGCCCCCGTATGGCGCCCGACGCAGCCGCGGCAGGCAAAAACAAAAGCCCCGCTCCAAAGGCGGCGGCGAACAGCGCGGAAAATATTTTACCGGAATACATATACTTCACCTCAGATCATGTATATGAATCCGGGTGATTTTTATATCACGAATCGCATAAGTTTATAGTAAAAATATGGAATTGGGGCAGGTGTTTCTCCCGGCCGTCGGCAGGAAAGAAACGCCTGGGCTTCCATTTTGATTCGCGGAGTTTTGGTATGATACAGAAAGAAAATCATGGGATGAGGTGTCGCGGTGAAGAAAAAGCAAGTGAACGTGCCAAGCCTTCCTCCGCCGTCGCTGCTCAGCGGATTCCGCATGGAAATCAGCGGGAACCGCGAGGCGGTTCTAGAAGGCTGCGGCGGCGTTTTGGAATACAGCGAAGAAGCGATACGGGTGCGCGCGGGGAAAATGAGCGTCCGGTTTACGGGGCGGAACCTGAAGATCAAATGCCTGACGGCGGATTCCCTTGTGGTGGAGGGATACCTGACTGGCCTGGAATTTATAACGTGAGGTGTAACAATGGGGTCGATTGCTTTTGTGCGCTGGATTCTGGGATGGGTGGATTTTCAAATCCGCCCGCGCAGAAAGGGTGCTTGTGAGCGCTTTCTGAATCTGTGTGCCCGGCAGGGCGTGGCCCTTTGGCGCATTGGGCGCTCGGAGGAGTTTTTCACCGCGGCCATCGCGGTCGGGCGGTACGAAGAGCTGCGCCCGATTGCGCGCAAGGCCGGGGTACGTCTGAAATCGGGCAAGCGTCATGGACTGCCCTTCCTGTGGAAAAGGGTTTCTTCCAGAAAAGGGATTCTGGCGGGGATGGTCGTATTTGCCGTGACGCTGCACATATTCTCGATGTATGTGTGGAGCGTTCAGGTGACGGGGAATACCAGCATTCCAAGCGATCAAATCCTCACGGAGGCGAAAAATCTGGGGCTTTCTCCCGGCGCGCTGAAAAGCCGGCTGGAATATCAGGAGCTGCAGCGCCGGCTGATGATCGC
Organism: Clostridium sp. MSTE9; assembly: GCF_000277625.1. NCBI lineage: Bacteria > Bacillati > Bacillota > Clostridia > Eubacteriales > Clostridiaceae > Clostridium > Clostridium sp. MSTE9. Next base: position 48,870 of record NZ_AKFU01000004.1, on the reverse strand, counting down.
TTTCCCCGATGTTTCGTGGCTTTCGGTCAATACGCAGGGCTGCATGATTGAAATCGCGCTGGAGGAGCGGATCAAGCATCCCGAAGCGGAGAATCAGGAGAAGATCAGCAACCTCAAGGCCTCCGCTTCCGGGCAGATCATCAAGCTGGAGGTAACCGGCGGCGCTTTGCAGGTGAAGGTGGGGGATGCGGTCGTCAAGGGTCAGCTGCTCGTCAGCGGCATTGCGGAGGATGCCACCGGCGGAACGCGGATGATGCGCTCTTCCGGTAAAGTCATTGCAGAAACCGAGAAAAGCCTTGTGGCCGAAATTCCCATGAAGCAGACTGTTCAACGCCCGACCGGCAAACAGATCGTTCGCCGCAGCGTGCGGATTTTCGGTCTGGAGCTGCCACTGTCCCTCACGGGCCGCCCGCAGGGGGAATACCAAAAGGAATCGCAGCGCGTTACGCTCAAAGGCAAAACGGGCGACCTGCCGATTTCTCTTTATACCGAAACCTGGTCGGAGCAGACGAACGAGGAAATTACCCTGACCGAGGCACAGGCCGAGGAGCAGGCCAGAGCAAAGATAGAGGAATTAAAGCAGCAGGAATGGAAGGATGTAAAGATCCTTTCCTCCAACCTTTCCGGGAAAATCGAAGGGGATGTTTATCGCATGACATTGTACTGCCAATGCGAGGAAAATATTGCGCTTGAATCAGAAATTCTGTTTAAACCATAAAAATTTTGTGAATAATTTTATTGAATTTTTATTGTATTTCTGATGACGGATGGTGCGAATCATGTTATAATATACAAGAAATGCAGAGATGGCGAAAGGTGAAAGAATGTTTGAACAACGCATCAATATAGATCGCATGGAGCAGGCCGTCGCACTTTTCGGCAGCTTCGATGAAAATATTAAGCTGGTGGAAAAGGAATATCAGGTCAGCGTCATCGGGCGCGGGGCGGAAATTAAGGTTTCCGGCGAACCTGAAAATGTAGGAAAGGCGGTTCGCGTCATCGAAAGCCTTCTTTCACTGATCAACAGAGGGGAAGCGCTCAGCGAACAGAATGTGCGCTACTGTATCTCGCTGATCAACGACGGCAGCGAAGAAAAAATCGAAACTCTGGCGGGCGACTGCATCTGCATTACGTCGAAAGGCAAGCCCGTAAAACCCAAAACCCTTGGGCAGAAGAATTACTGCAATCAGATCCGGCAAAACACCATCACCATTGGGGTGGGGCCTGCCGGTACTGGTAAAACATACCTCGCTGTGGCCATGGCGGTCACGGCGTTCCGCGCTCAGGAGGTCAACCGGATTATCCTGACCCGGCCCGCGGTGGAGGCCGGTGAGAAGCTGGGATTTCTGCCCGGCGATCTGCAGCAGAAGGTAGACCCTTATCTGCGCCCTTTGTACGACGCGCTGTTCGATATGCTGGGAGCGGAAACGTACCAGAAATATCTTGAGCGCGGCAATATTGAAGTGGCGCCGCTGGCGTATATGCGCGGCAGAACGCTCGACGACAGCTTCATCATTCTGGATGAGGCGCAGAATACTTCCCCCGAACAGATGAAAATGTTTCTGACCCGACTGGGCTTTAACTCAAAAATGGTCATCACCGGCGATGTGACCCAGATCGACCTGCCGGACGGAAAGCGTTCCGGTCTGAAGGACGTGATGCGTATTTTGAGGAACATTGACGACATTGCGCAGGTCAGATTCAGCGACAAGGATGTTGTGCGCCACCGTCTGGTGCAAGACATCATCAAGGCTTATGAAAAGAATGAAGAGAGCAGGAGATAGAGATGGAAAAGATCAGAGTCATCATTGATAATAAACAAAAGGAAGTGAAAATCCCTACCGGGCTTCGGATGCTGATTCGCCGCTGCTGCAATGCAGTTCTGCGGCTGGAAAAATTCCCCTATCCGGCAGAGATCAGCGTGACCTTTGTCAATAACGAGCAGATTCGCGAGCTGAATCATCAGTACCGCGAAAAGGATGTTCCCACGGATGTGCTGAGCTTCCCGATGGGCGAAAACGGGCAGTACGATGAAAATCATGATACCGGGGCAAAAATTCTGGGCGACATCGTTCTTTCGATGGAAAAGGCGGTGGAGCAGGCCGACCGTTACGGCCACAGCCTCGAGCGCGAGGTGGGGTATCTTTGCGCTCATTCCATGCTGCATCTGCTGGGGTACGACCACGAGCAGGGCGGAATGGACCGCGTACGCATGCGCGAAAAAGAGGAGCAGGTAATGACGCAGCTGGGACTGCCAAGCACCAGCAGCTACGTTCTGGATGAGGATGAAGAGTAAACGAAAAAAGCGCTTTCTGAAAAGCCTGAAATATGCTTTTCGGGGCGTGATATACTGTATCAATAACGAACGGAACATGCGGATCCATACAGTGGCGGCGTTGTATGTGTTCGCTTTTTCGTTCTTTTTTGAATTGACCCGCACGCAGTATGCGCTGCTGTTTATTACCTTTGCCATGGTGATGGGAGCGGAGCTGTTCAACACCGTTGCGGAAGAAATTTCAGACATGCTGGCTTCCAGCTTTCACCCGGTCGTGCGGATCATCAAAGACCTAGCGGCGGGCGCGGTGCTGGTGTTTGCCGGTTTTGCAGTGGGGGTCGGCCTGTGCCTGTTCTGGCGGCCGGTCGTACTGCTTTCGATTGTGCGGCTGTTTTTATACAATCCGCTGTATCTGTGTGCGCTGGTACTCGTTACGGCAGCCGGTATGGTGTATATTTTGCTGGGGCCGGTCGGTATTCGCGATACCCTGCACCGCAATAAAAATAAAAAATCAAATCAGAAATAATAGGATCATAGTCGATGCGCTTTGAAAGCTGGATGTTTCCACTCTACCAAAAGGCGGGGAACAAAACGGCTGCTTTCTGAAAGCGGCATTGCTATAGAAAAAGGAGCATTCGTTTGTCGGAATTGAATCAAATGCAGGAAACTGCCGGAAAAACCGCGTTTATCGCAATCGTAGGGCGCCCCAATGTGGGGAAATCGTCTATCCTGAACCGCCTGCTTGGCCAGAAGGTCGCGATCGTCAGCAGCAAGCCTCAGACGACCCGCACCCGCATTATGGGGGTGCTGACTGAGGGCGACACCCAGCTGGTGTTTTTGGACACGCCCGGCCTGCACAAGCCGCGCACGCGTCTGGGGGACTATATGGTCAAATCCGTTACGGAATCCGTTGCGGGTGTGGACGCCTGCCTGCTCGTTGCGGAAGCGGGTACCCGCATCAGCCCCGCCGATCACGAGCTGATGGAAAAATTCAGTTCGATGGGTCTGCCTGCGATTCTCGCGATCAATAAAATCGATATGCTGGGGGATAAATCCCCGCTGATGGCGCAGATCGGCGCTTTCGCGCAGAAGTTTGGCTTCGAGGCGGTGGTTCCGGTGTCGGCGAAAGACGGCAACGGCATGACACTGCTCAAGCAGGAGCTGATGAAGCTGGCGCAGCCCGGCGGGCATTTCTTTGCGGACGACACCCTCACCGATCAGCCGGAGCGCGTACTGGCGGCCGAGATGGTGCGCGAGAAAATCCTGCGCCTGACGGACAAAGAGATCCCTCACGGCATCGCCGTGGCGGTAGAGAGCATGAAGGAGCGCGAGGATGGCAGCGGAATCACCGATATTCAGGCGATCATCTTCTGCGAGCGCGATACGCACAAGGGAATCCTGATCGGCAAGAACGGTTCCATGCTCAAAAAGATCGGCATGTATGCCAGAGAAGACATGGAACGCTTCTTCGACTGCAAGATCAACCTTCAGCTTTGGGTGAAGGTGAAAGAGGATTGGCGCAACCGCGAAAACCTGCTGTGCTCGCTGGGGTACGATTCAAACTCGTTCCAGTAACACAAAAAACGCGAAAAATTTGTCAAAAGCTGGCGAACGTTCTTTTATTTTCCTTTCATACTGTTCTCCGAACTGCAAATACTCTTCTTGGGATTCTTTTTTGGGAGGCGTTTTTTGTGGACAGAGAACAGGCTTGGAATGTTTTTCAGCAGACCGGCAGCGTAGAGGCCTATTTGCATTACGCAAGGCTGACGCAGGCCATGAACCAGCAGACTACCGGTCGGCAGCCCGAGGAGGAAGAGTATGCAAATCAATACCGAGGGCTTAGTCCTTATGGAGAAGAGCGTGGGTGAAAGCGACCGGCTCGTTACGGTTTTGACCCGCGACGAGGGAGTCATCCGCGCGTTTGCACAGCAGGCGAAACGCCTGCAGAACCGAAAATTGTCCTCCACACAATTGCTTAGCTATTCCCGCCTTTCTGTTTACAAGGGGCGGGATAAGTACATAATTAACGACGCCTGGCCGATCGAATCCTTTTTTGATCTGCGCTTGGATATGGAAAGGCTGTCCCTTGCCCAATATTTTTGCGAGCTGGCCGTCGTACTGGCTCCCGAAGAAGCGGAGGCGGGGGATTTTTTGCGTCTGATGCTCAATTCGCTGCATTTTCTGGCAAAGGGGCTGCGGCCAGGCCTGCAGCTGAAGGCTGTGGTGGAAATGCGCATGCTGGCGTTGGCCGGGTACATGCCGGATCTTGTCTGCTGCCGTGACTGCGGCTGCTATGAGGCGGATACCATGTTTTTTCTGCCCCGCAGCGGGGGGATCGTGTGCGGAGACTGCTTTTCTCCCGTGCCCCAGCAGGAGGAACCGGCCATTCCGCTGCCGCGCGGCGTGATGACTGCGCTTCGCCACACGATTTACGCGGATTTCGACAAGCTGTTTTCGTTCCGATTGTCGGACGACGGTCTTCGCCTGCTGGCGGATGCCTCGGAGCAGTATCTGCTTTCCACGGTGCAGCGGCGTTTTGCCACACTTGATTTTTATCATCAGATGACCCGGCCTTAGCCGGGCGGGAGGAACACTATGGATCACAAGCTGATTTTTCGCAGGGCAGAGCCGGAAGATTTGCCCTGCCTTCTGGATTTGTATCTCGGTTCCATTGAGCTGATGCGCTTTCAGGGGATTGACCAGTGGGATGATGTTTACCCAAGTGAAGATGTTTTAATGCAGGATATCGCGAATCGGGAATTATATGTACTGGAGGATGACGATGGGCTCGCGGCCTCCATCGTTCTGAATGAGGACCAGGAGCCGCAGTACCGCTATGTGGACTGGCAGTATCACACCGGCCCCGTCGGAGTCATTCACCGCCTTTGTGTCGATGCCGGGCATCAGGGCAAGGGCTGCGGGAAAAAGATTGCCCGAATGGCGGAAGAGTATTTTCGCGAAAAGGATTACGCGGCCATCCGGCTGGACGCGTTCCCCAAGAATGAGCCTGCGATCCGGCTGTACCGGTCGCTGGGCTATGAGTTTTGCGGCAGAATCCTGCTCCGTAAGGGGGTGTTTCACTGCTTTGAGAAGTCTTTGGCGGTGGAGCTGCAGGAAGAACAGCTGCTTTGAACAACAGTAAGAAAGGAACTTCCATGCAAAAATATAACGTTCAGCGGCACAGCGCCGCTGTGGAACTGGATAAAATTTTAAAGCTTCTGGCGGAACAGACCGCCAGTGAGGATGCCTCGGAGCAGGCGCTGGCGCTCGAGCCTGCCGTTTCTACCGACGAGGTGCGCCGCCGACTGCAAGAGACGGACGATGCGTTCGTCCTGATGGCGAAATTCGGTTCGCCCTCGTTCAGCGGGCTGAAAAATGTCGCGAATCCCCTGCGCCGCGCGCAGGCAGGCGGCGTGCTGAACCTGGTGGATTTCCTGCGGATCGCGGGAGTGCTGCGCACCATGCGCGCGATTTCGGACTGGCGCCGCAAGAGCGAGGGCATGAAAACGACGCTCGATTGGCGGTTTGAATCCGTCGTCCCCAACAAGTATCTCGAAGAAAAGATCAACGCGGTCGTGATTTCGGAGGAAGAGGTAGCCGACAACGCTTCGCCGGAGCTTGCCTCCATCCGCCGCCGTATCCGTGCGGCGTCCTCCCGCGTGCGCGAACAGCTCGATAAAATGATCCGCTCAGCCGCGTACCAGAAATACCTGCAGGACCCGATCGTGACGATGCGCGGCGGGCGCTACGTTGTGCCCGTCAAGGCGGAATGCCGCGGCGAAATCCCCGGCCTGGTGCACGACACCTCCTCCAGCGGCGCGACCGTGTTCGTGGAGCCGATGGGCGTGGTGGAAGCCAACAACGAAATCCGTGTGCTTCAGTCGCGCGAAAGCGCCGAGATCGAGCGGATTTTGGCGGAGCTATCCGCAGAAGCGGGCGGCTTTGCCGATCTGATCATCGAAAGCTACCATGCGGCCGTGGGGCTTGACCTGATATTCGCCAAGGGGCAGCTCGCCTACAAAATGAAGGCCAGCATGCCGAAGGTGAACGATACGGGCAGAATTCTGCTCAATCAGGCACGGCACCCGCTGATCGACCCCAAGCAGGTCGTGCCGATGAACATAGAGCTGGGCACCACGTTCGACACGCTGGTGATCACCGGCCCGAACACCGGCGGCAAGACGGTCACTCTGAAAACGCTGGGCCTTTTGACGCTGATGGCTATGTGCGGCCTGATGCTGCCTGTGGGCGACAACAGCGAAATTTCGGTGTTCCATCAGGTGCTGGCCGACATCGGCGACGAGCAGAGCATCGAGCAGTCGCTCAGTACATTTTCCGCGCACATGACGAATATCATACAGATCATTGAGCAGGCGGACGAGCGCAGCCTCATCCTGCTTGACGAGCTCGGCGCCGGCACCGACCCCGTTGAGGGCGCGGCGCTGGCTATGGCGATTCTGGAGGCGCTGCGCGAACGGCACGCGCGGGTCGCCGCCACCACCCACTATGCGGAGCTCAAGGCCTACGCCCTGCAAACAGCAGGTGTGGAAAACGGCAGCTGTGAGTTTGATGTTGCCACCCTGCGGCCCACGTATCGTCTTTTGATCGGCGTGCCGGGGCGCTCGAACGCGTTTGCCATTTCAAGCCGGCTCGGTCTGAATCAGGAGATTGTCGACCGCGCCCGCGAGCTGGTTTCGGGTGAGGACCGCCGCTTTGAGGATGTGGTTCAGAATCTGGAGCAAAGCCGCCAGAAATTGGAGGCAGAGCGCCGGCAGGCACAGGAGCAGAACGCCGAAGCGCGCAGAATCAGCGAAGAGGCGAGAGAATACCGCGAGCGGCTGGAACGCGAGGCCGCGAAAGAGATCGAGCAGGCCCGCGAGCGCGCGGCGCAGCTCGTGGCGCGCACCCGCGCGCAGGCCGACGCGCTGCTCGAAGAGCTGGAAGAAATGAAGCGCCAGGGCGCAAAGAGCATGACAGCCGAGCAGCGGGCCAGAATGAAGGCCGGCATGCGCGACATGGAGAGCGCTTCCGACCCGGTGAGCAGAAAAGAGCCGGAGACCTATGTGCTGCCCCGTCCGCTGAAAGCGGGTGACGATGTGCTGATTTTCGACATCGACAAAGAAGGCACAGTTGTTGAAACTCCGGCACCAGACGACAAAAAAGTACTCGTGCAGGCTGGTATCATTAAGACAAGGGTTCCCGTAGAGAATCTTCGCCTGCTCGAGCAGAAAACCCAGAACCGCAAAGCGCGCCGCAGCGGCACGAGAAATGTGCCGAAACGCTCCGACGCGCCGGTGATGACTGAGGTGGATGTGCGGGGCGAGGATTCGATCGAGGCCGTTATGAGTGTAGACCGCGCGATCGATTCGGCCCTGCTGTCCGGTATTCACCAGCTCACCATTATTCACGGTAAGGGTACCGGTGTGCTGCGCACCGCCGTACAGCAGCATCTGCGCCGCCATCCCTCCGTAAGAACGTACCGTTTGGGCGTTTTCGGGGAAGGAGAATCCGGCGTAACGATTGTAGAACTGAAATAGGCCGCCCTAAGGCGGCTTTGGGCCAACGGATCATTGCGCGATAGGCTTGGGTCATACCGGCAAATCAGGCTCCGTATCAAAACGGTAGGGAGCCTGGTCTGCGGGCCGGCTTGTCCGCGGCAGGATTCGGTTGGCCTGTTTTTATGAAACCGCCGTCTGGAAAGGAGCTGTCTGATTTGCGTACACCAATTCCCCGCTGGGGGCTGATCACCATAGGGGCTGTCGTCATTCTCGGGATTGCCGCCTTCATCCCTTACCGATTGATGATGACGGACGATCTTGCCGGAAAATACAATCCCGCACCGTCACAGGAGCTGCTGCGCTCCGCCACAGCGTCGATACTCACCGGGGAGCCGGTGGTTTTCACCGAGGAGGAGATCAACGCCTACACCGCGTATCATCTGGAGGATATCCAGAATTATCTGAGCAAGGCCGAATTTCAGCCGAACCAGATTTATCTCACCTTCCCGGAGGAGGACACAGTGACCGCCTATACGCCCGTCACCTGGAACGGGAAGAATCTTGGGGTCACCTCGCAGTCCAAGGTAGTGTACGACGCGGCGAACGAACAGCTAAACATTGAGGTGCGGCAGGTGCGGCTGGGCAAGCTGAGCGTTTCGCCAAAGTTTGCGCTGAACCATCTGTTTACAAAAGAGCTGCCGAGCGGCATCACCAGAGAAGACAACAGGATTATTGTGGACTTAAAACCATACCTGGAATCTGAAAAAGCGGTGCAGTCCGGCTTTTCGCTGGGGCAGTTCAAGGTGCAGAAAAACGGCGTTTTGTTCCAGGCGAGCAGTACTTTGTCCGATAGAGGCAGCAAATTAAAGGAGCAGCTGAAAGAATGGCTGGGCGAAACCTTTACAGGCGATCTGGACGATTTGGCGGGTCAGCTGCAGGATTATTTGAAAAAGAGCGGATTCGGCGGAAAAACGCTTGACTTTTCCGCCCGATTCCTGTATAATTCAGTTCTGTAAAGTGATTGGCTTTACAGAAAGGGACCAACTTTACAGCGAATGAGGGTGCGATATGGCAAAAAATCTGGAAATATCTCTTCTGCTGGATTTTTACGGCGATATGCTCACCGATAAGCAGCGCTGTGTAATCGAGTATTACTATAACGACGATTTGTCCCTTGCGGAAATTGCCGATAACGAGGGCATCACCCGGCAGGGTGTGCGCGACTCCATCAAGCGGGCGGAATCCCAGCTGCTGGAGATGGAGGAACGTCTCGGCCTTGCGCGGCGTTTCCGTGAAATGCGCGAGGGGCTCGAGCAAATCCGCGACGCGGCCGAGCGAATCCGCATTTACAATTCGCAATCCATCTTTTCACAGGATGTGCAGCAGGATGTGTCTTTGATCGAAGACACCGCCCGGCGGCTGTGTGAAGAGTAGACGAAAGGATTTGAAAAGCAGTGGCGTTTGAAGGATTGGCGGAAAAGCTCAGCACCGCCTTTAAAAATTTGAAATCCAAGGGCAAGCTGACCGAAGCCGACGTCAAATCCGCCATGCGCGAGGTTCGCCTCGCATTGCTGGAAGCCGACGTTAACTATAAGGTTGCAAAGGATTTTACCAACAAGGTGACCGAACGGGCCATCGGCACGCAGGTGATGGAAAGCCTGACCCCGGCGCAGATGGTCATTAAGATTGTAGACGAAGAGCTCACCGAGCTGATGGGCGGGCAGCAGGCCCGTCTGAACGAAGCCTCAAAGCCGCCCACGATCGTGATGCTGTGCGGCCTGCAGGGCGCCGGTAAAACGACCCATGCGGGCAAGCTGGCCGCCATGCTGAAAAAGCAGGGGCGCCGCCCTATGCTGGTGGCGTGCGATATTTACCGCCCCGCCGCGATCAAGCAGCTGCAGGTGGTCGGTTCTCAGGCCGGGGTTCCCGTGTTCGAGCAGGGCAGCACAAAGCCGGTGGACGTTTGCCGCGCCGCGGTGCGCCATGCCAGAGACTACGGCAACGACATTCTGATTCTCGATACCGCCGGTCGTTTGCAGATCGACGAGGCGCTCATGAACGAGCTCAAAGAGCTCAAAGGCGCGCTGGAGCCGCAGGAAATTCTTCTGGTGGTCGACTCCATGACCGGTCAGGAAGCGGTGAACGTCGCTAAAACATTCGACGATCTTCTTAATATTTCAGGTGTTATCCTCACAAAGCTCGACGGCGATACCCGCGGCGGCGCGGCGCTTTCTGTTCGCGCGGTCACCGGCAAGCCCATCAAATACGCGGGCATCGGCGAAAAGCTGACGGATCTGGAAGTATTCCACCCCGACCGCATGGCCTCCCGAATTCTGGGGATGGGCGACGTTTTAACACTGATCGAGGACGTTCAGCAGAGCATCGATAAAAAAACGGCGGAGCAAACCGCCCGCAAGATGATGCAGAACAAGATGGACCTGAACGATCTGCTCGACCAGTTCAATCAGATGAAGAAGATGGGCCCGCTCAAATCCGTGCTGTCGAAGCTTCCGGGCATCGATAAGCAGATCAAGGATGTGGACATCGACGAGCGCATCATGGACCGTTCCGCCGCGATCATCCTTTCGATGACGTCGGAGGAGCGCGAGAACCCATCTGTGATCAACCCCTCCCGCAAGCGGCGCATCGCCGCCGGCTGCGGCATGAAGGTGGAGGACGTCAACCGTCTGCTCAAGCAGTTTGAGCAGATGCAGAAGATGATGAAGCAGGTCAAGGGTCTCAAGAAAAAGAAAAGGTTCCCCGGAATGCCGGGGATGCCGGGAATGCCCGGGCAGGGCGGCATGCCGTTCTAAGCCCCGCAAAATCAGGGATTTCATTCAAAAAGGACAAAATCCTTTCAAGTGAATCACATATATTCAATTTAGAATCATATTTTGGAGGTTGTTTCGTATGGCAGTAAAGATCAGATTGCGCAGAATGGGCGCTAAGAAAGCTCCCTTTTATCGTATTGTGGTAGCGGATTCCCGCTTCCCCCGCGACGGCCGCTTCATTGAAGAGATCGGCTACTACAATCCCATGGAGGAGCCCTCTGTTGTGAAGGTAGACGCGGAAAAGGCGAAGAAGTGGATTTCTAACGGCGCTCAGCCCACCGATACCGTGAAAGACCTGTTCAAGAAGCACGGAGTGATTTAAAAGATCGGAGGAGATCTACCGATGGAGAAATTACTGGTTACGATCGCTCAGGGGCTCGTCGAGCATCCCGAAGCCGTTACCGTGCAGGTGGACGAGCCGTCTGAGGACGGCAACGTCGTATATCATCTGCATGTGGCAGAGGATGACATGGGCCGGGTGATCGGCAAGCAGGGGCGTATTGCCAAAGCGATCCGCGTGGTAATGCGTGCCGCAGCGACCCGCACCAATGACAAGGTTTCTGTCGAGATCGACTGATGAACCAAGACTGTAACATGCCCTGTCCCGAATGGGAGGCCGGCTTTGTTGCAGTCTTGTTTTAGGCATGGAGCAAATTCAGGCGGATTGGTTGCAAATTCCGCCGTGCAAAAACAGACTATGCAGCCTCTTCCTCCGCCTTCGGTGAGGGAAGAAGCGGTATGGTCTGGAATCAATTGGCTATGAGGAGGAAGGCAATGCTGCAGCAATATTTGGAGGCGGGAAGAATCGTGGGGACACATGGGGTGAAGGGTGAGCTTCGCATCGAGCCCTGGTGTGATTCCGCGGAGTTTTTGTCTCAGTTCCGCACGCTGTACTGGGACCCGAACGGAACATCTGCTGTGAAGGTGCTTTCCGGCCGGGTGCATAAGCGCCTGCTTCTTGCAACTCTGGAGGGGGTCACCTCTGCCACGCAGGGCGATACGCTGCGCGGGCGGGTATTGTACCTGAGCCGTGCGGATGTGCGCCTGCCGAAGGGCACATGGTTTGTACAGGACCTGCTTGGCCTGACCGTTCTGGATGTCGACACCGGCAAGGAATACGGCAAACTGACGGATATTCTGAAAACCGGTGCGAACGACGTGTACCAGGTCACCTCCCCGGAAGGAAAAACGTATCTCGTTCCCTCCATCCCGCAGGTGGTTCTGGAGCGTGATCCGGAGGGCGGGGTTGTGAAAATCAGACCGATCAAGGGGATTTTTGACGATGAGGATTGATCTGTTGACCCTGTTTCCCGACATGTGCGAAACGGTGATGGCGGAAAGCATCGTGGGCCGGGCCCGCAAAAAAGGCGCGCTGCAGGTGTGCTGTCATCAGATTCGCAATTATGCCTACGACAAGCACTCCCGCGTCGACGACTGTCCGTTCGGCGGCGGAATGGGGATGCTGCTCATGGCGGAGCCGATCGCGGAGTGCATCGACGATCTGGTGCGCCACCTCGGCAAAAAGCCGCATCTTGTCTACATGTCACCGCAGGGTACCGTTTTGACGCAGAAAAAGATGAAGGAGCTGGCCGAACACGAGAATCTCGCGATTCTGTGCGGCCATTATGAAGGGATCGACGAGCGGATCATCGACCGCTATGTGGATGAGCAGATCTCCGCGGGGGATTATGTTCTTACCGGCGGCGAGCTGCCGGCCCTGATTCTCGCGGACGGCATCAGCCGACTGATTCCCGGCGTGCTTTCCGATGATTCCTGCTTTGAGGAAGAAAGCCATTTCAGCGGTCTGCTGGAGTATCCGCAGTATACGCGCCCGGCGAATTGGCGCGGCCTGCAGGCGCCCGAGGTGCTGCTTTCGGGGCATCATGCCAACATTGACAAATGGCGCAGAGAGCAGTCTTTGCTGCGAACCTGGAAGAATCGTCCGGATCTGCTCGAAACGGCCGATTTAGACGAAAAGGACAAAAGATACCTCGCCGCACTTTGTGAAAAAGAGCGGGATTCTTCCGCGAACGAATCAAAATAGAACGCATAGTATAGAATATTCGCAGCGGAGATGTTAGAGGGTACAAAAGTTTTCAACAATCGGGGCAAACTATACAAAGGGATTGCCTGTCCTAAACAGCGTATAGGGCATCAATCCAAAATTAGCCTTCCTTCCTTGACGGCGTTTTCTATTGTGATATAATGACTATGACTTAAAAAATAATGTCAGTTTGTATATTATTATGATGTGAGATGTTTTTCGGGTTAGAAGCTACATTTTGATGCTAGGAGTGAATTTTGAATGTGCGTGAAAGAAGTATTGGTTCAGAATCAGGTAGGGCTGCATGCTCGTCCGGCAACCTTTTTTATTCAGAAAGCCAACGAATTTAAATCCTCGATTTGGGTGGAAAAAGAAGAGCGCCGTGTGAATGCGAAAAGCCTTTTGGGCGTACTGTCCCTGGGGATTGTCGGCGGTACCGATATTCGCATTATTGCTGACGGTTCCGATGAGCAGGATGCTGTCGACAGCCTGGTTGCACTGGTGAAATCCGGCTTTGCGGAGTAAGAACCTGTTTTTTGGTATGAACTGCTAAGCGCCGGCGGGAATCCGGGTTTTCATTGGAAAAGGCTGAGGCCGGCGATTTTTGGGCAATTCAAGGCACCGCTTTGGCGGTGCTTTTTTGTTATGCCGGGTCTTGATCCCCGTTCTGAATGATTTGGAAACAAAATGGTGACGCCATTTGAAAGAATATAACTTTCTCCTCTGTACAGGAGAAGAAAATCGCCGCTATTAAATCAGTTTGCTTTGAGGGCGGCCGGGTGCCAAAGCGGCATTCCGAAAAAAACACAAGGAAAGGGGGAGAACACTTGGAGGATCATAAAAAAGAGCTGCGCCAAAAGGCGATGCGCCTGCCGCTGACGCCGGGCGTCTACCTGATGCGCGACAAAAGCGGCACGATCATCTATGTCGGCAAGGCCAAAGCGCTGAAAAACCGGGTCAGCCAGTATTTCGGCTCGGAAAAGAACCACGACGATAAGGTGCGCCGCATGGTGTCCAACGTACAGGATTTTGAATATATCCTCACCGACAGCGAGTTTGAGGCGCTGGTGCTCGAATGCAGCCTGATCAAGCAGTATACGCCCAAATACAATATTCTGCTCAAGGACGACAAGGGCTACCATTATATCCGCATCAGCGGGGGAGAGTGGCCCAGAATCTCCGAGGCAAAGCAGCTTGCCGACGACGGCGCGGAATACATTGGCCCTTATGTCAGCTCGTGGTCGGTCAAGCAGGCGGTGGATGAGGCGCTCAAGATTTTCCGCCTGCCCTCCTGCAGCCGCCGTTTTCCGCAGGACATCGGCAAAGGGCGGCCCTGTCTGAATTATTATATCAAGCAGTGCTGTGCTCCCTGCCGCGGCCGCATGAAGCCGGAGGAATACCGCGAGGCTGTTTCGGAAGCCGTGGATTTCCTGCGCGGCGGCAGCGCCGAATCCATGAAGCGCCTGACGGAAAAAATGGAGCAGGCTGCAGAGAATCTCGAGTTTGAATACGCCGCCAGAATCCGCGACCGCATCACCGCGATCCAGAAGATGCGCGAGCGGCAGAAGGTGGTTTCCATCCGTGTGCTGGAGCAGGACGTGATCGCCCTTGCGCAGGGCCCGGGCAGCGCCTGTGTGGAGGTCTTTCGTTTTCGCGGCGGCAGTCTGGTGGACCGCGAAACGTTCCTTTTGGGAGAGGTCGGCAATTCCAAGCAGGCCCGCAGCGAGTTTCTGGAGCGGTATTATTCCATGCGCGATCAGATTCCCCCGCGCCTGACGCTGGACGGGCCGGTGGAAAATGCCGCTCTGCTCGAAGAGTGGCTGACGCAGAAGGCCGGGCGAAAGGTGAATATCACCGTGCCGCAAAAGGGGGAACAGGCGCAGCTGGTTGAAATGTGCCGCAGCAACGCGGCGGAGCAGCTTGCGCAGCAGACGGGCCGAACCGGGCGCGAAGCCTCCGCTCTGGATGAGCTGGCTCGCCTTCTGGGACTGGAAAATCCCCCGCAGTATATCGAGTCCTACGATATTTCAAACCTTGCAGGCGGCGATAACGTGGCCGGTATGGTCGTGTTTGAAAACGGGCGCCCGCTCAAATCCGCATACCGCCGTTTTCAGATCAAAAGTTTTGAGGGGCAGGACGATTACGGCGCCATGCGCGAAGTAATTGGCCGCCGTTTGGGGGAATACTACCAGCATAAGGACAGCGGAGAAGGCTTTGGCCGTCTGCCGGATCTGATTTTGCTCGACGGCGGCAAGGGACACGTTTCCGCGGTTCGCCCGATTTTGCAGCAGTATGGGCTGGAAATTCCCCTGTTCGGCATGGTAAAGGACGACAAGCACCGCACCCGTGCCATCGCAAAGGACGGCGGAGAGATTTCGATTCACTCCAATCGCAGCGCCTTTACGCTGGTGTCCACCATTCAGGATGAGGTTCACCGTTTCGCGATCGGCTACCATCGCCAAATGCGAAAGAAGAACACCATCTCCAGCACCCTGACGGGCATACCCGGTGTCGGCAACGCCCGGGCAAGGGCGCTGCTGCGGCATTTCCGCACCATTACCGCGATTCGCGAAGCGGATTTGGAGCAGCTGTGCGGGGTAAAGGGAATGACCCGCCCCGCAGCGCAGACGATTTACGAGTATTTTCACCCGGATTCGGGAGAAAAAGATAGCGGTTGACAGTATGCACAAATAATGGGATAATGAATTTAACAAGACTCTGGGAAAGGTCCGGTTTTGCATATGCGAATTATCACAGGCGCAGCGCGCGGCAAAAAGCTGCAATCCCTGGAAGGGGAGCGCGTTCGTCCTACGCCCGACCGGGTGAAGGAAGCCCTTTTTAATATTATTCAGTTTGATTTGGAGGGCCGCCGGGTGCTCGATCTGTTCGCCGGTTCCGGCCAGCTCGGGCTGGAGGCGCTCAGCCGCGGCGCACAGGAGGCGGTGTTTGTAGACAGCTCGCGCGATTCCGCCGGCGTGGTGGAGCGCAACATTGCCGCCACCGGGTTCGGGGAGCGGGCCAAAGTGGTGAATGCCGACTTTGCTTCGTTTCTGTCCCGCAATCCGCAGCCGTTCGACATTGCTTTTTTAGACCCGCCTTACCGCACGGGGCTGCTGCAGCAGGCTCTGCCGCAGACAGCCGCGGTGATGAACCATGGTGGTACCATCATCTGTGAACATCCGAGTGACGAAGAACTCCCTCTTTCTGCCGGTGATTTTGTGAAGGTACGTTCTTACCGTTACGGAAAAATTCTGCTGACCGTGTATCGGCATAAGGACGTGACATCATTATGAAAATTGCAATTTGTCCGGGCAGCTTTGACCCGGTTACCTTCGGGCATCTGGACATCATCAATCGTGCCCGCAAAATTTTCGATCACCTCATCGTTGCTGTTTTGGTAAACCCCAATAAGCACACCAGCTTTACCGTTGAGGAGCGCATCAACATGCTCAAGCGTGCCACGGCGGACATGCCCAACATAGAGATTGTCGGTTTTGAGGGCCTTCTTGCGGATTACGCCAAAATCCGCAACGCCACCGCGATTGTAAAGGGACTGCGGGCCCTGTCGGACTTTGAATACGAATTTCAGATGGCTCTGACCAATAAGAAGCTGAACCCGAATCTGGAAACTCTGTTTTTAACCACTCGGGCGGAAAATATGTATCTCAGCTCCAGTATCGTGAAGCAGGTAGCCAGTTTTGACGGTGATATTTCGAATTTTGTGCCGGAGTGTATTTTGGATGACATCACGCAACGTCTTTATACAGGAGGCAAAAAACGATGAATGTAGAGAATTTGTTGGACGAGCTCTACGAAATGGTAGATAAGGCGTGGAATTTTCCGCTGACCGGCGGCAAGGCTGTGCTCGACGGCGAAGCGGTAAAAGGAATCCTCGATGAAATCCGCGATAATCTGCCGCAGGAGCTTCGTCAGGCCAAGGCCATTGTGGCCGACCGAAACCAGATCATCAGCGACGCAAAGCGCGAGGCGGAAAGCATTGTCCGCATTGCGGAGGAACGCGCCAAAACTCTTGTGAATCAGGATGAGATCGTGCGCCAGGCACAGCAGAAGGCCAACGAGCTGGTCAGCCAGAGTCAGGCGAAATTCCGCGAAATGCGCCGCGCCTCGAACGATTACATCGACGACTTGATGAAGCGCACGGATGACGCTTTGGCCGCGAATCTGGCCGAGCTGCGCAAAACCCGCAACAACATCAAGGCGTCCCAAAGAAACAATCAGCAGTAACACAAAGAAATCATTCCAGCAGTAAGCTTTCTACGAAAAATGCGCTCTGACCGGGTATTCACTGCCGGTCAAAGCGCATTTTTCAACCAAATTTCTATTGTGTAAAAGGGTCTTGTAAGCAAATTATTGTGTAAAAATTACACTTTCAAACAGATGACTGCGGAAGCTTCGCGCTGTTTTATGGCCTTTTCCTCTGCGGCGATTGCCGCTTTGGCCTTGCGAGTTTCGGTTGTTTGTATGGTTCCAAATCATTCTGCAATCGGGTTTGTTGAACTCATATCTTCTATATTGACAATACCAGAAAGAGAGCATATAATCAAATACATATAACATGATAGAAAGTATATAGTTTTATTTATAATATAGGGAGAATGCCATGTTCCAGACTTTAAAGTACGTTTATGAAATTTATAAAGAAGGCAGTTTTTCCCGGGCGGCGAAAAATCTGTATATTTCTCAGCCATCTTTGAGCGCGACCATCAAAAAACTGGAACAGGATATTGGTGTAACCATCTTCGACCGCAGCACCACACCGGTTCAGCTGACGGATGCGGGGAAGGTATACATAGAAACAACGCGGCAGATTTTAGAGCTGCAAAGCAATTTGGAATTGTATTTACAGGACTATACAGAGCTGAAAACCGGCACTCTGAAGATTGCCGCGGCTCAGTTTTTTTCCTCGTATTTGCTCGCGCCGCTCATTTCCAGCTTCAATCAGCTTTACCCGGGGATTCAAATTCAGGTCAATGAATCCAGCACGCCTGATCTGCTGCAAAAGCTGGTGAATTCCGAAATTGATCTGGTGATCGACAGCAGCGAGTTTGACGATAAGCTCTTTACCAGCTACCCGCTGATGGAAGAACATATTCTGCTTGCGGTGCCCTCTGGGTACGAGGTCAACGAGCAGCTCTCAGAGTACCGTATGACCGCCCGGGATGTGCGCGAGGGAAAACACAGAAAGCCGGGCTGTCGGCCGGTGGACCCCAGAATCTTTCAGGATTTTACCTTTCTGCTGCTGAACAGGGGACACAACATGAACACGTTTGCGACGGGCTTGTTTGATCGGTACCGCTTTACCCCTCGGCGCATCATGTATTTAGACCAGCTGATTACCTCGTACCATATGGTGCAGCAGCAAATCGGTATGGCGTTTGTCTCCGATACAGTCATCAAGCGCACGAGCCTGGAGCCCGGGGTATATCTGTATTTAGTGGATGCACCGAATGCCAGCCGGTATGTGAGCCTTGCCCATAAAAAGAACCGCTATGTCAGCAAGGGGATGCGCGAATTTATCGCGCTCTCACAAAAGCAGTTTCCCCTGCAAAAAGAAAGCGACACAGAGTTTTACTATGACGAAATTCCGGCAAGAGTGGAAGGCTGCGAATGATTTAAAAATTGCAAAAAGGGCTCAAAACAGCGCTGTTGGTGCTGCTTTGAGCCCTTTTTGATGGGGAACCGTCTGAATCAAATAAAAGAGAAAGCGCTTTATTCCACGACGACCGCTGTTCCCGATGCAGTCACCATCAGCATATTGTTGCCGGTGCCAAGAACTTCATAATCAATATCCACGCCGATGACGGCATTTGCTCCCAGAGCCGCCGCTCGGCCTTGCAGCTCCTGAATTGCCTTTTCGCGTGCATCCATCAGCTCGCCTTCATACGAGTTCGATCTGCCGCCGAAAAAGTTGGTGAGACCAGCCGCAAAATCTTTAATAAAATCCACGCCGGAAACGACTTCTCCGAATACAATCTGCTTATACTCCACAATTCGCTTCCCCTCGATCGTGTTGGTTGTGGTAAGAATCATCTGCTTGCGCCTCCCTTTGACTGGTTAAGAATGCTTTCAGAATACCATAGAACTGTTGTAATTTCCATGTTCTTTTTGTAAATCTTTTCAAATGATTTTTTAGATATGGTAAAAAATCAGAGGCTATTGACATCGTGAGTGCAGCGATATAGAATAAATAAAAAGCGACTATACAGTCGCAAAACAGGGAGGGCGCAATGGGTCAAAAAGGGGAAAAAACGAAACAACAAATCCGTGCTGCGGCGTTTGCTTTATTTTCCGAATTGGGATATACAAGGGTTTCGATGCAGGATATTTGCATGAAAAGCGGACTGAGCAAGGGCGGATTATATCGGCACTATGAGAATAAATCACAGCTTTTTATGGATTTATTGCAATCATTGCAGCACAGCGAGGAAAAAGCAACAGAACGTTTCATATCTGAGCACGCTTCGGCAATAACGATTTTAAATCGCTATTTTGACCATGTGAAATCTGAAATAAATCGTAAAATTCCTAATATTGATTTTGCGGTATATGAATTTTGCATGGAAAAGAAAAGTGATTTCGGAACACAATTTTTTTCAGAGCAATATAAAAGAGGGCAGCAAATCCTGCGCTCACAAATCGAATATGGACTCAGCACAAAAGAGTTTGATGTCAGCGATGTGCAAGCTGCCACAGACACGATCCTGATTCTGATCGAAGGATTGAAAATGACGAAAGAGGTTTTACCTGTTACGGATCAAATGTGCGACGGGATTTTTGACCAAATCAAAATGATGCTGGGCGTTACAAAAGATCGGGGAGATTACAGATGAAAATTATGGTGATAGGTCTTGGCGTGATCGGTACAACATATGCATACTGTTTTCAGAAGGCGGGGCATACTGTGGAGCATTTCATTCGGGACAATAAACAGGCTGCCTGCCCCCAAAAGATAGAGATCGATCTATTGGATGGAAGGCACAGTAAAAAAGGAATCGCGAAAAAAGATTTCTATTCGGTTGAGATTTCTCCTTCGGACAGCTCTTATGATTTTATCTTTGTCAGTGTGTCCTCCGGGAAGCTCGGGAATGTAATAAGCTCTCTTCAGGAAAAGGCGATCACCGGTACTTTGGTTTTATTTTGCGGGATATGGCAGGATCGCAATGAGTTGGATAAAATTCTGAATGGCTGGGACTCTATTTTAGCCTACCCGGTAGCAGGCGGAACCCTGAATCATAATCGGTTGGAATGTGTGATTTTCGACCATATCATGCTGGAACGCCGGGAAAAGGCGCACATTTCAAACTATGATTTATTGTTGGAGCTCCTGAAAAGCTCAGAGATAGAAGTGGAATGTCCCTATGATATGCTCGAATGGATTTGGCTTCATATGGCGATCAATGCTGCCGTTATAACGACAATCGCAAAATATGGGAAGATGGATGAAATCTCCCATTCAGCAGAAACGGCAATGAATTCACCCCGCATCTTGTCAGAAGTGGTGCGTGCTGTTCGCGAGACTGCAAACATCATTTCGTCGAAAGGGGTACAGTTGGAACATTATAAAAACGAATTGCTGCCATATAAAATCCCCGCTTTTGTCGCCGGAAGAGTCATGTGTCACATGTTCCGGGCAAATGAGCTGACGCGCAAAATCATGCTTCTTCACAGCAATATAGATGATCTTCTCTATGTGTGCAAAAATGTTTACGACTGTGGAATGCAAAATCATATCGATGCTCCGATTTTTTATAAAAATGATGAAACGATGTATAAAAAAATATCCTGCATGTAGAACGTATCTGAGTAAAACGGACTGCCTGAATCCGTTCGGCTTCACCCGTGATACAGAGCCTTTTGACACAAGGAAGGGGAAGAACCCAATGGTTCTTCCCCCCGTTTACCCATTTGAATGGAGATTGTTTTACGTCCTATTTTTAAGGCGGACTACAAGAGGTGCCAAGCGGATCAAATTCAATCCATTTCAGAAAAGAATCTCGAACCAATTGTATCGCTTCCGCCGGCACCAAAAAAACGGAGTGTTTTTATGGCAAGGCTTCAGCAAAGTCGGTTCTTCGCTTGAACTTCCTCGACAATAGCATGTGCAGGATACGCCTATTTATTTCTGGAAATTTCTGAATCCAAAAGATCTGAGAACTCCGGATTTTTCTGGAACCAGCCCACCGCATAAGGGCAGGTGGCGATTGCTTTTTTGCCCTGCGCGCGAATCGCATCGACGGCCGCCAGCATCAGCTGCCCGGCTACGCCCTGGCCGCGCAGGGAATCGTCCACAAACGTGTGATCAATATCGACCGTGGTGGCGGAACGATCGGGGAACGTGACTTCGGCAATCAATTTTCCGTCCGCATTCTTTGCAAAAATGCGATTGGCCTCTTTTGTAAATTCCATAAAACATCCTCCTTTTTCTATGAATTCCCATTCATCAGCAGAAATAACATTTTGGTTTCTCCCTCGCCGTAAGCGGGGGAGAAACCTGTTTTTCACCTGTTTCAATGGAAGAGCAGTGTGAATCAATCAATTACGAAATCAGCCTTGCGAAATCAGCTCGATCAGAATGCGTTCCGCTTCCAGCGCGTCCGCACGCCCGCGGCTGGCCTTCATCACAGAGCCAAGCAGGGCCCCCAGCGCCTTTTCCTTGCCGGCACGGTAATCCGCCACCGCATTGGGATTCGCGGCCACAGCGTCCTCACAGAACTTTTTCAGGTCGCCGGTGTCCACGCCGCTCAAATCGCTTTCACTCAGGAATTCCGTAGCGGGCTTGCCGCTGTCCAGCATCTTATCCAGCGTGGATTTAAGCAGGTTCATGCGGATTTTGCCGCTGTCGAGCAGAAGAACCAGATCTTTCAGGTAAGAAGCGGGGATCGAAACCTCAAACTTCTCTTTGGCGTCGTCGTTTTCCATCCGGCGGAAAATCTGGCCGATGATGCAGTTCGCAACCGTTTTAGGATTGGCTACACCGTCGCTGGCCGCTTCAAAAAATTCCGCAATCGCACGGGATTTGGTCAGCTGCAGCGCGTCGGCCTCTGGCAGTCCGAACTGGCTGATATAGCGCTCGCGCTTGATCTCCGGCAGCTCCGGCAGAGCGCGGCGGATTGCGTCCACCTCTTCGTCCGTCACGTGGATGTTCACGAGATCGGGATCGCGGAAGTAGCGGTAGTCGTCGGCGTCCTCCTTGTTTCTCATGCTGGAGGTTGTGCCGTCCGATTCGTTGTAGCGCAGGGTTTCCTGCGTGATTTTCCCGCCGTTTTCCAGTACATCGATCTGGCGGGTGTATTCGTAGTCGATCGCCTTGGTCATAAAGGTGATCGAGTTCATGTTTTTGATTTCGGTGCGGGTGCCGTATTCTTCGCTGCCAGCCGGGCGGACGGAAATGTTGACGTCACACCGCATGGAGCCCTCCTGCATTTTGCAGTCGGAAACGCCGATGAATTTCATCGCGAGCTGTAGTTTTTCCACATACTCGCGCACCTCGTCGCTGCTGCGGAAATCCGGCTCGGTCACGATCTCGATCAGCGGAACGCCGCCGCGGTTGTAGTCCACATAGGTGTTGCCGCCCTGATGAACCAGCTTGCCCGCGTCTTCTTCAATATGGATACGGTTGATGCGGATTCTGCGCCCGTTCGAAAGATCGATATGTCCGTTTTTGCAAAGCGGCATATCGAACTGCGAAATCTGATAGGCTTTGGGCAGATCGGGATAGCAGTAGTTTTTGCGGTCCATTTTCGAAATATTCGAAATTTCGCAGTTGGTGGCAAGGCCCGCCATAATGGCGTATTCTACCACTTTTTGATTCAGCTTCGGCAGTGTTCCGGGGAACCCAACGCATACCGGGCAGCAGTGGGTGTTCGGTTCGCCGCCGAATTCTGTGGAGCAGCTGCAGAAAATTTTTGTTTTTGTGGAGAGCTCCACGTGGGTTTCAAGACCCGATACCAATTCGTATTTCATTATCGCACCCCCATTTTCGCCGCACGGAACACCGTTTCTCTGGTCGCCTGCTCAAACTGATAAGCGGCGTTGAGAAGCGTGGCTTCGCAGAAGGAATTCCCGATCAGCTGCAGGCCGATGGGCAGACCCTTCTGGTCAAATCCGCAGGGGAGAGAGAGGGCCGGAATGCCCGCAATATTAATCGGCACGGTGCAGATATCTGTCAGGTAGGTTTCCACCGTGTTCTGGGCCGCCTTGCCGCGCTCGAAAGAGGTCATCGGCACGGTGGGGGCCGCGATCACATCGCAGCGCTCAAACGCGGACTGGAACGCCTGCACCAGCATCCCGCGCAAGCTCTGCGCCTTTTTGTAATAGGCGTCGTAGTAACCGGCGCTGAGCACATACGTGCCAAGCAGAATGCGGCGCTTGACTTCTTTGCCGAAGCCCTCGCTGCGCGTTTTGGCGATCATTTCGTTGACGTCGCTGTAGTTTTTCGCTTTGTAGCCGTAGCGGATGCCGTCAAAACGGCCAAGGTTCGAGGAAGCCTCCGCGCAGCTCAGAATGTAATACACCGGCAGGGCGTAAGAGAGCTGGGGCAGGTCAACCTCTACCAGTTCTGCGCCAAGCTCGCGGTAAACCTGCATGGAGCGCTCCACGGCCTCGCGCACTTCGTCGCGAACACCGTCAAAATACTGCTTGGCAAAGCCGATCCGCATGCCCTTGATGTCCTTTTTCAGGGTGTCGCAGGCCAATTCGCGCGCGCCGCGCGAGGTGGAATCCCTCGGGTCCTGCTTTGCCAGAGCGTCGTAAACCAGAGCGGTATCTTCCACGTTGGTAGCGATGGGGCCGACCTGGTCAAAGCTTGAGGCATAGGCCACCACGCCGTAACGCGAAACCGCGCCGTAGGTGGGTTTTAAACCGACGATG
Organism: Clostridium sp. MSTE9; assembly: GCF_000277625.1. NCBI lineage: Bacteria > Bacillati > Bacillota > Clostridia > Eubacteriales > Clostridiaceae > Clostridium > Clostridium sp. MSTE9. Next base: position 25,332 of record NZ_AKFU01000004.1, on the reverse strand, counting down.
CCGCAGAAGCTGGCCGGCTGGCGGATCGATCCGCCGGTGTCGGTGCCAAGGCCGTATACCGCCAGATTCCCGGCAACGGCGCTGGCCACGCCGCCGGAGCTGCCGCCCGCTACGTGAGCGGTGTTGTGGGGATTCCATGCACCGCCGTAAATCGAGGTTTCGTTCGAGGAGCCCATGGCGAATTCATCCATGTTGGTTTTGCCGAGAAGAACGGCGCCCCTGCTGCGAAGCAGCTCCCATACGGTGGCGTCGAATACCGGGCGGTAGCCCTCCAGAATCTTGGAGCCGCAGGTGGTTTCGATTCCCGTGGTGGAGATGTTGTCCTTCAGGGTCATCGGGATTCCTTCGAGGATATCCAGCGTTTCGCCGCGGGCGATTTTTGCGTCAACCTCCTGCGCGGCCGCAAGCGCGGTCTCCGGCGTAAAGTGGACATAGGCGTTGAGGGCGGGATTGTCCGCTTCAATTGCCCCGATATAGGTTTTGGTCAGCTCCTCGCAGGAGAATTCCTTCTTCTGCAGGGAGTCATGCAGCTTTTTGATTTTTCCATAATCTTCCATTCAGTACACCCGCCTTATCCTCTTTTTTTCACCAGGAAGTAACCGTCCTCCTGGCTTTCCGCGTTGCGCAGAATTTCCTCAGAGGGAAGAGACGGCTCAACGACATCCTCACGGAAAACATTTTCCAGATGATTGATATGATCAAAGTCGGAGGATTCCACCGTGGCCTGATTGATCGTATTGGCGAAATTGATGATTTCGTCCATATCCTTCGTAAAGGCCTCCAGCTCATCCTCGCGGATTTGGAGCTTGGAAAGCCGCGCAATTTTTAATACATCCTCATGTGTGACCATGCGGAAACGCCTCCTTAGCCTGAAACTTATCTGATTTTAATGTGAACCTCGCGAAGCTGCTGTTCGGTCACTTCGGTCGGCGCGCCGAGCAGCAGATCCTGCGCGTTGCTGTTCATGGGGAACGGGATGACCTCGCGGATATTTTGCTGCTCAGTCAGCAGCATCACCATACGGTCCACTCCGGGAGCCATACCGGCGTGCGGCGGAGCGCCGTAGTGGAACGCGTTGTACAGCGAGCCGAATTTCTCGCGGATATCCTCTTCGGTATAGCCGGCGATTTCAAACGCCTTTACCATGATCTCGGGGTCGTGGTTTCTCACCGCGCCGGACGAGAGCTCTACGCCGTTGCAAACAATGTCGTACTGGTAGGCGAGAATCTCTTCGGGATTCTTGGTCTGCAGCGCCTCAAGACCGCCCTGGGGCATGGAGAAGGGATTGTGCGTAAAGATATATTTTCCGGTTTCCTCATCGATTTCATACATGGGGAAGTCGACGATGAAGCACATCTCAAAGCGGGATTCATCGATCAGATTGAGGCGTCTGCCAAGCTCGGTGCGGATTTGTCCGGCCAACTTTGCGGCAGCGTCGCGCTCGTCTGCGATGAAGAAGATCACATCGCCGGGAATCAGACCCGCGCGCGAGATCAGCTCCTCACGCTTGTCGTCCGGCAGGAATTTATTGATCGGGCCCTTGTATTCGCCCTCGCTCGTCACACTGATATAGCCAAGGCCCTTCATGCCGATTTCGGTAGCGAATTTCAGCATGTTTTCAAAGAAGCTCTTCGGCTGCGCGGTGCAGCCCGGCACGCGGATGGCGCGGATCGTCTTATTTTTGAAGGGCGCAAAGGTTGTGTTGTCAAAAATGTCGGAAATATCGATGATCTCAAGTGGGTTTCTCAGATCAGGCTTATCCGTGCCGTACCTCAGCATGGATTCCTGATAGGGAATGCGCACATAAGGGGCCTTCGATACCTCTTTGTTCGAGAACTTTGCAAATACCTCGGAAAGCACCTCTTCCGCGACGGAGAAAACATCCTCCTGCGTGGCGAAAGCAAGCTCAAAATCAAGCTGATAGAACTCGCCGGGGGAACGGTCGGCTCTCGCGTCCTCGTCGCGGAAGCAGGGAGCGATCTGAAAATACCGGTCAAAGCCCGACACCATCAGCAGCTGCTTGAAGATCTGCGGAGCCTGCGGCAGCGCGTAAAATTTGCCGTGATGCTTGCGGCTGGGGATCAGATAGTCACGCGCGCCCTCGGGGGAAGAGGTAGAGAGAATGGGTGTCTGAATCTCCAGAAAGCCCATCTCGGTCATTTTCTGGCGCAGAAAGGAAATCACCTGCGAGCGAAGCACGATATTATTGTGAACCTCCGGGTTTCGCAGATCCAAAAAGCGGTATTTCAATCGAACGTCTTCCTTGGTATCTGTGGAATTGGGAACCTCGAAGGGGAGCGGCTTTGCCACCTTGCCAAGCACAGCCAGAGTGTCCGCCTTGATTTCCACCGTACCGGTCGCCAGCTTGGGGTTGATGGTGTCCGCATCGCGCAGGGTCACCTTTCCCTCAACGCTGATGGTGCATTCACGCACCACGTCCTGCAGCATGGCTTCGTCGTGTACCACAACCTGCACCACGCCGTAATGATCCCGCAAATCCAGAAACTGCACACCGCCGTGGTCGCGGATATTCTCCACCCAGCCTGCCACGCGGATCGTCTGGTCAATATCGGTTTCACTCACCCGGCCGCACAGGCGGGTGTGATATTTGTTAGCGCAAATCATATCTCAATTAATCCTTTCGTCTGCTCAGATTTCTGAAAACAATTACAGATAATTATACCATCAAACGCAGGGGGTTTCAACAAAAGCCGTACAGATTTTGCATAAAAACCTTCCATTTCCCGCAAAATTCGCTGGTATTTGGTATTTTATTAGAATACTATCCTAAAAAGCTGTTGGTTTATTCGCCGCCGAAGGCAGGGAATCAACCGTCATTTTCCCGCAAAGCAGCTTTTGCGATGATAGGATGAGAAAAAGTCTTTCCCGCATATTTCCCAAAAATCCATGCAGGCCCAAAAACGCGCGCCCGTTCTCAGGCCGGGAATTACTTCCCGGAAAAGCCCAGTTCCTGAGAAAGGCCGCGCTTGGTTTCGAGCACATATTCCGAAAGCTCCAGCACGCGTTCGTCAGACATGCGCGATACCGGGGCGGATATGCTGAATGCGTTTGAGGCGCGGCCGTAAAAATCCGTTACGCAGGCCGCGATGCAGCGCACGCCCAGCTCGTTTTCTTCGTTGTCAAGTGCGTAGCCCTGGCGCCGGATGAGCTCGATCTCTTCCATCAGCTGCTCCAGTGTGACGATCGTGTGCGGGGTAAAGGGGCGGATCTTGCTCTGCTTCCATACCTCCCGGATTTCGCTGTCCTTCATCTGCGCCAGAATCGCCTTGCCGACCCCCGTGGAATACATGGGCTGTCGCAGGCCGATCCGCGATACCATGCGGATGCTGTTGGCGTCGGATTCCACCTTATCCACATAGACGATATGGGTGTTTTCGCGCTGAACGAAGTGCACGGTTTCGTGTGTCTGCCTCATCAGGCGCTCCAGGTAAGGGTGGGCCACCGCAAGAATATCGAGCTTCGAGAGAAGCATCCCTGCCAGCCCCAGAATCTTATAGGTGGGCAGATATTTCCCCGATTCTTCCTCCTGCCGCGCATAACCCATCAGAATGAGGGATTTCAGCAGGCGGTGCACCGTGCTTTTATGAAGGGAAAGGCGGGTGCTCAGCTCGGTCAGCGTGACCGGGCCGTTTTGCACCAGAGCCTCCAGTATTTCAAAAATACGCTCTGCCGACTGAACGGGATTTGTTTGGGGCATACAGCGATTTCTTCCTTTCCAATGGATGAATGATTTTAGATGACAGTGACTGACCATCAGGATTCGATGAGCATTGTGCCTGAAAATGGGTACAAATCGTTCCTTTTGAATTCGTGTTTTTATAGTATCACAGTGTTTGGGGAAAAACAATTGGAAAGCTGTCAGATTCTATTGACTTCACGCGTGGAAACAGTATAATAAAAGTACAAAGAAAATGAAACTTGGTTCCACATTACGAAACTTTGGTAAAGAGGTGCTGAACATGAATGATGTATTGAAAAAGATCGGTGCGATCGGAATTGTTCCCGTTGTTAAAATCGACGACGCGAAGGATGCCGTACCGCTGGCAAAAGCGCTGTGCGAAGGCGGCCTGCCCTGTGCGGAGGTAACCTTCCGTACCGATGCGGCAGAGGAAGCCATTCGTGCCATTGCAAAGGCATACCCCGAAATGCTCGTCGGCGCAGGCACGGTTCTGACGACCGAGCAGGTAGACAAGGCGGTTGCGGCGGGCGCTACCTTTATCGTCAGCCCGGGCCTGAACCCCAAGGTGGTAAAGTACTGTGTGGAGAAGGGCATTCCGGTCACCCCCGGCGTATCGAACGCGAGCGACATCGAGCAGGCCATTGAGCTTGGCCTCGACGTGGTCAAATTCTTCCCGGCCGAGCAGGCGGGCGGCCTTGCGATGATCAAAGCGCTGGCGGCCCCCTATGTGAAGATGAAATTCATGCCCACCGGCGGCATCAACGCGAAGAACCTCAACGAATATCTGGCCTATAATAAGATTCTGGCCTGCGGCGGCAGCTGGATGGTAAAGCCCGAGCTGATCAGTGCCGGCGAGTTCGACAAGATCCGTGACATGACCCGCGAGGCGGTTCAGACCATGCTGGGCTTTGAGCTCGGTCATATCGGCATCAACACCAAGGACGCGGCCGAGGCCGGTGAGCTGACCGACGCGTTCAGCGACATTTTCGGTTTTGCTAAGAAAGAGGGAAGCAGCTCCTTCTTTGCCGGCACAATTATAGAGATCATGAAATATAAGGGCTTTGGCGATCACGGCCATTTCTCCATCAACACCAATTCCCTGCCCAGAGCCATTAGCTATTTTGAGAGCCGCGGCATCGAGTTCGATCCGGATTCCGCGAAATACGATGACAAAGGCAATATGACCATCATTTATTTCAAGCGCGATTTCTGCGGCTTTAGAGTTCATCTTGCCCAGAAAAAGTAATAGGAACCGAATCAAAAATCATATTTGCTGAAAAACAGAAATTTTCCCCTCGTCTTCGGCGGGGAGCGGAAAACGTTTTGGAAGCAATCACTATGTTATTTGGAGGATTTTCAGATGAAAGTAGTTACCTTTGGAGAAATCATGCTGCGCCTTGCACCGGAAGGCTATTATCGTTTTGTTCAGGCAGAGAGCTTTGGCGCCACCTATGGCGGCGGTGAGGCAAACGTGGCGGTATCCCTTGCCAATTTCGGCATTGACGCCAGCTTTGTCACGAAGCTACCGAAGCATGACATCGGCCAGAGCGCCGTTAATTCCCTGAGAAGATACGGCGTGGATGTTTCTAAAATCACCCGCGGCGGCGACAGAGTGGGCATCTACTTTTTAGAGAAGGGCGCCAGCCAGCGTCCGTCCAAGGTCATTTACGACCGCGCCGGTTCCGCAATTGCGACCGCACAGCCCTCCGACTTCAATTGGGATGATATTTTCGAGGGCGTGGACTGGTTCCACTTCACCGGCATTACTCCCGCGATCAGCGACAGCGCGGCGGCGATCTGCCTTGAGGCCTGCAAGGCCGCGAAGCGCCACAATGTCACCGTCAGCTGCGATCTCAATTACCGCAAGAACCTGTGGTCCCGCGAAAAGGCCGGCCAGGTGATGGGCGGGCTGATGGAGTATGTCAACGTGTGCATCTCCAACGAAGAGGACGCCAGCGATGTGTTCGGCATCAAGGCGGCGAATACCGATATTACCGGCGGCAAGATCAGCCACGAGGGCTATAAAGAGGTCGCGAAGAAGCTGGCCGATACCTTCCACTTTGATAAGGTTGCCATTACTCTGCGCGGCTCCATCTCCGCCAGCGACAACAACTGGGCGGCCATGCTGTACGACGGCAGCGACTACTATTTCAGCAAGAACTATCTCATCCGCATTGTAGACCGCGTCGGCGGCGGCGACAGCTTTGGCGGCGGCCTGATTTACTCTCTGCTCAACAGCTACGCTCCGCAGGATGCCATTGAGTTTGCGGTGGCGGCCAGCTGCCTGAAGCACTCGATCGAGGGCGACTTCAACCAGGTTTCTGTGGACGAAGTCAACAAGCTTGCCAAGGGCGACGGCTCGGGCCGCGTTCAGAGATAACGTTCGGGCGAATCAGCGCCGCGCTGTGCGGTGTGCGGAAAGGGCTCCCGGAGAATCATTCATCCGGAAGCCCTTTCCTTCATCAGAGACGGCTCTGGGAAATAGAGGCTGATACCAAAATCTGCGATGAAACAGGGAAACACGGTTCTCTTCCCTTGCCAAAGGCGGGGGAAGAGAACCGGCGTGATCCACTGTTTTGATTGGCAGAGCAGAGTTATTCGTAAAAAAGGAGCAGATGTCATGGAATCCAAACGACCTTTTGACGCCATCACCTTTGGGGAAATCATGCTGCGGCTTTCGCCCACCATCAACGAGCGGATCGTTGACGGGGTGGTCTTTGAAAAGCGCGCGGGCGGCTCTGAGCTGAATGTTTCTTCGGGTCTGTCATTGTTAGGACTGCGCACGGGCATTATTTCCAAGCTTCCGCGCAGCGAGATCGGTACCTTCATCAAAAACCGCATCCGCTTCGGCGGCGTCAGCGATGACTTTCTGCTGTACGACGAAAGCCGCGATGCCCGCCTGGGAGTCTATTATTATGAAAACGGCGCGCACCCCAGAAAGCCCTGCGTGGTGTACGACAGAAAGCATTCCTCCATCAACAGCATCACGCTTGAGGAAATCCCCGAATCCGCCTACACCAGCACGCGCGTGTTCCACACAAGCGGCATCTCTCTGGCGCTGAGCCAGCAGACCCGCGAGGTGGCGCTGGAGCTGGTCCGCCGTTTTCGCGCGGGCGGGGCAAAGATTTCGTTCGACGTGAACTACCGCGCCAATCTGTGGGAGGAGGACGAAGCCCGGCGCACGATCGAGAGCATCCTCCCGTACATCAATATCCTGTTCGTGTCCTCTGAAACGTCGCGCAGAATGTTCCAGAAAACCGGCGAGCTGCACGACATCATGAAGAGCTATTGCCAGGACTACGGGGTAGAGGTGGTTGCGACCACCAACCGGCAGATCATCAGCCCCAAGCAGCATACCTTCGGCTCGATTCTGTACAGCGCCAAAGAGGATCGGTTCTATGAGGAAGAGCCGTATGCCAACATAGAGGTCGTAGACCGCATCGGCAGCGGCGACGCGTATGTGGCGGGCGTTTTGTTCGGTTTGCTGAAATACGGCGATCATCAGAAGGCGCTGGAATTCGGCAACGCGAGCAGCGCCGTGAAAAATACGGTGCCGGGCGATATGCCGGCCTCCGATTTCCGCGATATTGAGCGTCTGATAGAGGAGCACCAGAACAAGGGCCTTCAGAGCGAAATGAACCGCTGATCAAACTCAAAAAGCACAGCGCAGATGAATTTTCTGCACTGTGCTTTTTTTGCTGTATTTGCAGTATGGGGGAGGGGGATTTGAGGGCGTTCCTTGACTTTGTAAATCTGTTTCTGTAAGATAAAATCACAGGATATGGTTCTGGTGGCAAAAAACAGAACGCACATAGCGTCTGTTGCTTTCTATATCAAAAGCAGTTTTCTGCCAAGGGCCTTTCGGCACGCCATGAATTCCGACCAGAAATCGAAGGGGGAAATGGAAATGTATCAAATTTCAAACTTTATCGACAACGACGATATTACCACGCTGGCTTCTTTGGGGGCCTTCACCGTTCTGGAGTATCAGCGCGACCTGAGTGTTATGCCGCAGGATGCGCAGATCGCCTATTTTGCGAATGCGATGAATGTGCGCAAACGCCAGGTTGTGTGCGATCTCAGCAAAGCGAACGGCGGGATTACCCTGCAGGCCGGCGCAATGCAGTGGACGGTGGGGAACGTAAACGCCACCACCGGCATCAAGGGTGTGGGCGATTTGCTGGGCAAGGCGATGCGCGGCAAGGTGACGGGGGAATCGGCAATCAAGCCGGAATATACCGGAAACGGCACTTTGGTGCTGGAACCGACCTACCACCATATCCTTCTGGTTGATCTTCAGGATTGGAATGGCTCCATCGTGCTGGATGACGGCCTGTTCCTGGCCTGCGAATCTACCCTCAAGCATAAGGCCGTTATGCGCTCGAATTTTTCGTCGGCGGTGGCCGGCGGCGAGGGGCTGTTCAATTTGGGCGTCAGCGGCAGCGGCATCCTCTGCCTGGAATCTGTCTGCCCGCGTGAGGAGCTGGTCGAGATCACGCTGCAGGACGATATTTTGAAGGTGGATGGAAACATGGCGATCGCCTGGAGCGGCAGCCTGAATTTCACGGTGGAGCGCTCCGGAAAATCGCTGATGGGCTCCGCTGTTTCCGGCGAGGGTCTGGTCAATGTATTCCGCGGAACCGGTAAGGTTTTGCTGGCCCCGGTCGCACAGGGAATTGCGTGATATCGGAGCGGGAGGGGAGAGCTTGGAGACGCAGTACCTCAGGCGGGTGGAGCTGACCGGGGTGCCGGAGCAGCGCTGCTACTGGAAAGAGCTTCCGGCAGTTCAGAGCCTGTGGGGAAGTCCGCTTTTGCTGGAACAGCCGGTCACCTTTCTGGTGGGAGAAAACGGGACGGGGAAATCCACTTTGCTCGAAGCGATAGCCGTGGCCGCGGGGTTTAATCCCGAGGGCGGCACCCGGAATTTCTCCTTTTCCTCCAGAGAAACGCATTCAGAGCTGTATGAGTATCTGCGTCTTGTCAGGGGCTACCGCCGCCCAAGGGACGGCTTTTTCCTGCGCGCCGAAAGCTTTTATAATGTGGCGAGCAATATTGATGATTTGAATCAGAATGTGCCCGGCTTACTTAGCAGCTACGGCGGCGTATCGCTGCACGAGCAATCGCACGGGGAAAGCTTTCTGGCTTTGGTGCTCAACCGATTCGGGGGAGACGGCCTGTATCTTCTAGATGAACCGGAGGCCGCGCTGTCGCCGTCGCGCCAGATGTCGCTGCTGGTGTATCTTCACCGTCTGGTGCAGCAGGATTCTCAGCTTGTCATCGCGACGCATTCACCAATTTTGATGGCATACCCCGGCGCATGCATCTATGTGCTGTCAAAGGACGGCGGGATTCGCCGCACCGCCTATGAGCAGACCGAGCATTATGTTGTGACCCGGGAGTTTTTGAACCATCCGGAAAAGATGCTGCGGTATCTGCTGGACGAAAAAGATGCCGCTGATTAGAACCGGCAGACCGAGCCCGTGTTGAAAAGCATGGGCTCATTTTGAATTGCTTCCCATCAGATCACGAGCAGATGGGATACGAATCATCGATGAAAAAGGGAAAACCGGTTCTCATCCATGGCTGTGGGGGAGAGAATCGGTTTAGCACATGTTTTTATAGAAGATCAACAGGATCATCCCGGAGGAAAGGATTTGACATGAAAAAAGTTTTGAATGGTATTCTGTTCTCAGCTTTGTTTTTGATTACGATGTCCTCCTGCGGGGGAATGGACCCGATCCCGCAGGTCAAAATAGAAAACGCTCTGAACGGTTCAGAAATGAATCTCCCGATGAAATTTGATTCGGGCCTTTATCTTTACAATCCGCTTTCTACCAGAGTGGAAAGCGACCTAGATTTTGCCGGTATTGACGCACAGCTGCAAAAAATATATCCGGATGGCAAGATAATAACAGAGACATATCAGGATTCCTATTTGTACGCTCGCGCGTCTGCAGAGAATTCAAAGCTTTCCTTTCTCGTCGGGAGGGTTCCAAATTCCGGATCAGATCAGAAAAATCAGTATGTATTTTCCGACCTGACGGCGCGGATTATCTCTTCGGAACAAAGAACCGCAGATATCGTTTTTCCTTATCCATTGGTGAAGGATTCCATCACTGTTTTTGAGTCCAATAAGGGGTGGGGCTTTACTGCCGGACAGAAATACGAAACAGGGTATACCATCGACGACTTTGAAAAGTTCTATCGGGGGATATTGGAATTTTATCAGGTTTCCGATGCTTTTGATTGTATCCAAAAGCAGGGGAGCGTTTTGACGATCCGATCCCCGCTGATTGTGTTTGACAGCGCAAAGGCGTTTTCCGAGGCGAAATTCCCGCCGCCCCAAGCGGTTGCGTTTCATTTTTCAGAAAACCATACCTTCACGCTGGAGATGCAATATCTGTAAATAGATGCACGACTGAGACCAACATCAAAAAGGGCTTTGCCGATTCAAAACCGGCGAAGCCCTTTTTCAATTTATGATATTACTTTTAAATTCTGGTCTTACAGGAGGCGGAATCATCGCCTGGACAGTTTCCGTCCGACTGAATGGCCTCTTCCAGCGTGTGCCAGGCAAGTACCGCGCATTTCACGCGCGCGGGCAGCTTCGAAATGTTCTGGAACGCGGCGGCGTCCTCCAGTTCATCCTGGGCTTCTTCGTCCAGCTTGCCTTCCTTGATCATGGAGAGAAATGTCTCAGCCAGGTGCATCGCTTCCTCTTTTGTTTTCCCTTTGATCAGATCGATCATAATGGAGGCCGAAGCCTGTGAAATCGCACACCCAATCCCGGTAAAAGAAGCGTCTTCGATGATGCCGTCCTTCTCGCGAATCTGCAAAGAGATTTCGTCGCCGCAGGTCGGGTTTACGCCTTTGATCACAGCGGTGGGGTTTTCCAGCTCACGCTTATTGCGCTTGGAGCGGCTGTTCTCCGTAATGATCTCGGTATAAATCTGATCAAGCTCCATAGCCCATCACTCCTCTGACTTTCTTCAGGCTTTCCAGAAACGCGTCGATGTCCTCTTTGGTGTTGTACACGGCAAAGCTGATGCGGCTGGTCGCGTATACATCCAGATGGTGCAGCAAAGGCTGTGCGCAGTGATGTCCCGCGCGGATGCAAACGCCGTCCGCATCCAGAATGCTGGCTACGTCATGGGGATGAACATCCTCTACGAGAAACGAAATCGCGCCGTAGCGCTCGTTTGCGGGAATATCGCCGCCCAGTATGGCAACGTGGGGAATCTGACGCATCCCTTCCAGCGCGTAGGCCATCAGCTCGTGCTCAATGCGGGTGATTTTTTCCCAGCCGATCTCCTGCATGAATTTGACCGCCGCGGCCAGGCCGACCGCACCGGCGGCGTCCTGCGTACCGGCTTCAAATTTCTGGGGGATGGGGGCATACGTGGTCACCTGTTCCTCCACAGAATCGATCATATCGCCGCCGGAAAGGAACGGGGGCATTTTCTCCAGCAGCTCTCTGCGGCCCCACAGCGCGCCGATGCCGAGCGGTGCGTACATTTTGTGGCCAGAAAATACCGCAAAATCCACACCGAGCTTTTCAACATCCACAGGAAAATGGGGGATGCTCTGCGCGCAGTCCAGCACCACAATGGCGCCGACCTCGTGCGCGCGCTTTACAATTTTTTCAACCGGAAGCTGAACGCCCAGCACGTTGGAGATATGGGCGACAGAAACCAGCTTTGTCTTTTCTGTAATTTTTGCGGCGATTTCCTCGTCGGAAATCCGTGCCCCGTCGGTCAGGTACAGGTAATCGAGAGAAGCGCCGACCACCCCGGCAACGTGCTGCCACGGTACCAGATTGCTGTGATGCTCTGCGATGGAGATCGTGATGCCGTCGCCTTCAGAGAGAAAGTTCAGGCCATAGCTGTACGCGATCAGGTTCAGAGCCTCGGTGGCATTGCGGGTAAAGATCAGCTCCGCCGCGTCCTTTACGCCGATAAAGCCGGCAACCACTTTGCGGGCGTCCTCAAACGCATCGGTGGCGCGCACGGCCAGCTCGTAAACGCCGCGGTGCGGATTGGCGTTATCGTGGCGGTAAAAATCATCCACGGCCTTTAAAACGCTGACCGGACGCTGCGCGGTGGCGGCGTTATCCAGATAAACGATCGGCTTGCCGTGTACCTTTTCTTTCAGTAAGGGGAATTGTTCCTGAATCCGGTTCATGCGTTGCTCATCCTTTCCTTCAGCCAGTCGTGGACAGATTCCCGCAGTGCTTCTGCCGGGATTTTCTCCAGAGCTGGTGTGAATTGGGCCTCAATGACGATCTGCTTGGCCTGCGGCTCTGAAAGTCCGCGGGACATCAGGTAGAACAGCTTGCCGGGGTCGATCTTGCCGATGCTCGCGGCATGCTGGCCTTCTACGTTCTCTTCGCCGCACAGAATCAGCGGCGCGGTGCGGTTGCGCACCTTGGGGCTGAACAGCAGAGTGTACTCGCTTTCATGCCCGACGGAATAAGCGGCTCCGCGCAGAAAATCGATGGTGCCGCGATAAATCTTCTGGCTTTCATCCAGCAGGGCGCCGTTCGCGTGGATTTCACTTTCCGTTTCCTTGCCGATATGCTGCGCCACGTAGTTCATATCAATGATTCTGGATTTGTCGCCCAGATAAATCGTTTCCGCCTCAAAGCGGCTGCGGCGTTCTTCCAGCCGGGCCTTGCAGCCCGAAAAAATCTTGTGCGCGCCCAGCTCGATGTGAATGACCTCCACCACGGCGTTTTCTTTTTCGATCACGCCGACGTCGTCAAAATGGAACGCGTTGTCGTCGAGCAGCTGTACCTGCACCAGGCGCACATGCGCTCCGCGCTCCGCGACAATCTTAGTCAGGCTGGTGTGGAATACGCCTGCGCTGCCCTGTGAACGGTAAGAAAGCACCAGCGTGACTCTGCTGTTTTCTTTTGCATAAATGGTGTTGTAATCGGCAAGCGCGGGACAGGAGGCGTCCAGCACATATTCCGCGGTGATCGGTTCCTCGGCGCTGCCTTCGGCAGTCAGGTGGATTCCCGCGTTTTGGTTCTGCAAAACAAATTGCTCCGCGTCTTTGCCCATGCCGGTCTCTATTTGCTCCGCTCCGTTAAAGGCAGCGGCATTCTGTTTGATTCCCTGCGGCAGGTTCAGAGCCTGCGGTTCCCACGCGGCAAATTCGCCGGGGATTTCTTCTTCCACCGCCGTGCCGTTGACTCCGAGCCATTTCCAGGTTCTGACCGGCAGCAGGTTTACTTGATTCAAGGTGATATTCATTGCAAGGCTCCTTTCCTCATCCGATGCTGCCGCTCATTTCGAGCTTGATCAGGTTGTTCATTTCCACGGCGTATTCCATCGGCAGCTCCTTCGCGATCGGCTCGGCAAAGCCGCTGACGATAATGGAACGCGCGTCGTCCTCGCTCAGGCCGCGGGTCATCAGGTAGAAGATCGCGGTGTCGCTGATCCGGCCGATTTTCGCCTCGTGACCCACATCGGACTCGTCGTTCTGAATGTCCATTACCGGAATCGTATCGGAACGGGATTCGGAATCCAGCATCAGAGATTCGCACGAAACAGAGGATTTGCTGTGTGCCGCTTCAGGGGTGATGACGACGCTGCTGCGGTAAATACAGGTTCCGCCGTCCTTCGAGATCGACTTGGTGCTGATGCGCGAGCTGGTGTTCGGCGCGGCGTGAATGACCTTCGAGCCGTTGTCGAGGGTCTGGCCCTTGCCGGCAAAGGTGATGCCGGTAAATTCCGTGCGCGCGCCCTCGCCCTTTAACACGCTCATGGGGTAGAGGCAAGAGGTGTTGGAACCGAACGAACCCGAAACCCATTCGATCGCGCCGCCCTTTTCGACCAGCGCGCGCTTGGTGTTCAGGTTATACATGTTCTTCGACCAGTTTTCAATGGTGGAGTAGCGCAGGCGGGCATTCTCGCCGATAAACAGCTCCACGCAGCCGGCGTGCAGGTTGGCTACGTTATATCTCGGGGCGGAACAGCCCTCTATGAAATGCAGGTACGCATTCTTTTCCACAATAATCAGGGTGTGCTCGAACTGGCCGGCGCCCGGCGCGTTCAAGCGGAAGTAAGACTGCAGCGGGATCGTCAGCTTCACGCCCTCGGGAACGTAAACGAACGAGCCGCCGGACCACACCGCGCCGTGCAGTGCAGCAAATTTATGGTCGCTGGGGGGAACCAGCTTCATAAAGTGCTTGCGGATCATTTCAGCGTACGGGCCGTGCAGCGCGCTTTCTATATCGGTATAAACAACGCCCTGTGCTTCCACCTCGGCGCGCACGTTGTGGTACACGACCTCGGAATCGTACTGAGCGCCGACGCCCGCGAGCGAAAGGCGCTCCGCCTGGGGAATGCCGAGGCGTTCAAAGGTATTTTTAATGTCTTCGGGAACCTGCTCCCATTTGCTGCTCATGCTGGTTTTGGGGCGGACATAGGTCACGATGTGATCCATATCCAGGCCATCGAGAGAGGGGCCCCAGCCGGGCAGCGGCATTTCATTATAAGTGCGCAGGGACTTCTGGCGGAACAGACGCATCCATTCCGGGTCCTTTTTCTCAACGGAAATCTGGTTTACGATTTCCGGCGTCAGGCCCGAATCGACGGTAAAGGCGGCGTCAACCTTGTCCTTCACGTCGTAGATGGTTCTGTCTATGTCGTCAACCCTTGTTTTTTCTTCTTCAAAGGCTCTCAATTGCGGACACCTCCCGCTTCAAAAAACTGGAAGCCCTTTTCATTGATTTCCTGAATCAGGCTGCTGTCGCCGGTATGCACGATCGTGCCGTTTACCAGGATGTGAACGTAGTCCACCTTCAGGCCGTCCAGAATCTTTGCGTTATGCGTGATGATCAGCAGGGAATTTTTATCGTTGCGGAACTGACGGATGCCCTTCGAAACAACCTTTACGGCGTCTACGTCCAGGCCGGAATCCGTTTCATCCAGAATCGCCAGCTTGGGGTTCAGCATCAGCATCTGCAGAATTTCGGATTTCTTCTTCTCACCGCCGGAAAAACCGACGTTCAGGTAACGCGCGGCGTAATCTTGGCTGATTTCCAGCGAATCCATCAGGCTTCTCATTTCTTTCTGAAACTTCAGGATGCGGGGGGCTTCACCGGTCACCGCCTCGCGGGACACGCGCAGAAAGTTGCCCAGCGCGATTCCGGGAACCTCTTCGGGATTCTGAAAGGAGAGGAAAACTCCCTTTTTCGCACGCACATCGGTCGGCTCGTTCGTAATGTCGTCTCCGTCGAACACGATGTTACCCTGACAGATATTATATTGCGGATGGCCCATTATGGCATACCCCAGGGTGGATTTACCCGCGCCGTTGGGGCCCATCAGCACATGCGTTTCGCCGTTGCGGATGGTAAGGTTCAGCTTGTCCAGTATCACCTTATCTTCAACACCCACCTGCAGGTTTTCTACTTTCAGCAATTCATGGGACATGAATGTTCACCTCATTATTAGATTGAAATTAGGAATTGAAATGGAGGTTAATGTATACTAATTTCGTATACTTAATTCGCATATTTCATTATACCCCTTTTTTTACAGGATGCAAGAGAAAAAACAAAATAAATTCCCCATTTGCACAAGTTTTTTTCATGAATACTGCTTTTCCCCCGAGGATCAATGGTTTTAAACGGATTTTCACGTTTGGAATCCCAATTTGATCTCCCAAAAACACGCATCCCGCTTGTGTTTTCTCTCCATGCCCAAGGCAGGGGCGAGAGAAGTGTTTTTTACGTTTGATTCGCGGACGGAGAGTCAGAAGAAACAGCATGATTTCGGTTTCTGGGAATCTCTGCGAATGAAGCTATCAGAATCTGGCAATAATGAACGTGTAACAGCCAGACAGTTTCAGAGTGGAAGGCGGGGGAGTCATGCAGTACAATAAGGTAGAGATCTGCGGAGTAAACACGGCCAAGCTAAAGGTGCTGACCGAGGCCGAAAAACAGATGCTGCTGCAGAAAATCAAGCACGGAACACCGGCGGAGAAGAAAAAAGCGCGCGAGGAAATGATCAGCGGCAATTTAAAGCTGGTTTTGAGCGTTATTCAGCGCTTTACCAACCGGGGAGAAAATCTGGACGACCTGTTCCAGGTGGGGTGCATCGGGCTGATGAAGGCCATCGATAATTTCAATCCCGATCTGGATGTCCGGTTTTCCACCTACGGAGTGCCCATGATCATCGGCGAAATCCGGCGCTATCTGCGGGACAACAACAGCGTCCGCGTCAGCCGGTCCATGCGCGACACCGCTTATAAGGCGATGCAGATGAAGGAGCGAATGACAGCGGAAAACGGAAAAGAACCCACGGTAAACGAAATTGCCAAGGCGCTTGGCCTGCAGCGCGAAGAAGTCGTTCTGGCACTGGAGGCGATCGTCGAGCCCGTATCCCTGTATGAACCGGTTTTTTCCGACGGAAACGATACAATCTATGTGATGGATCAGGTAGGGGACAAAAACGACGACAGCAACTGGCTGGACGAAATCGCGCTGAAGGAAGCCATCAGCGACCTGAGCGACCGGGAAAAACGGATTCTCTCCATGCGCTTCTTCCAGGGAAAAACCCAGATGGAGGTCGCGGGAGAAATCGGTATCAGTCAGGCACAGGTTTCGCGGTTGGAGAAAGGTGCGTTGGACAAGATCAAGAAAGAGATTTAATCTCTTTTCCTTAATCATACAACCGTACCTTAGTATCTGGCAAAAATCTCAAAAAATGATTTTAAAATAGAAAAAAGGGCGTTTTTTCTTTCCGTTTCTTTGTTCCGGAAGAAAAATTTGCTTTTGACCGGCCCATCGATTTGTCCGCGGGTGTTAAAAGGCACCAATGGATGAATATAGATAGCATCAGGCGGGAGGTGTGCCTGATGACGAATTGCAGAATGGCCGATATGAGGAACAAAGAGGTTATCAGTATCAAAGACGGCACCAGACTTGGCGCCGTAAACGACATTGAGATTGAACTGAAAACAGCAAGAATCAGTGCAATCATTATTTATGGCCGGCTGAAGTGGCTGGGCCTTCTGGGCCGGGAGGACGATATCGTCATCCGCTGGGAGGATATTCAGATCATCGGGGAGGAAACGGTTCTGGTGGATTTCTCGGTGCCGTTCCGCCCGAAAAAGCGGTTTGGCAGCGGCTGGTTCCACACGTGATAAAATTCGCGGAAAATCAGGAAAAAACTTGCCAAATCCTCTGTGCCGTGCTATAATACTCCAGTAAATCACACACGCCGCGCTTTGACGCTATGGTGCCCTTCGCGGGTCTCCCGTCAAAATAAAGGTGCGGCGGCGGAATAACCAAGGAGGATTTTTCGTATGGCAGTAGTATCTATGAAACAGCTTTTGGAGGCCGGTGTACACTTTGGCCACCAGACCAGAAGATGGAACCCCAAAATGGCGGAGTACATCTTCACCGAGCGCAACGGCATCTACATCATTGACCTGCAGAAGACCGTGAAGAAGCTCGAAGAAGCTTACAGCTTTGTCCGCACCCTTTCTGAAGAGGGCAGACCGGTGCTGTTTGTCGGCACAAAGAAGCAGGCTCAGGATTCTGTTCGTGAAGAGGCGGAGCGCGCAGGCGCTTACTATGTGAATGCCCGCTGGCTGGGCGGCATGCTCACCAACTTCCGCACCATTCGCCGCAGAATTGACCGCCTGAACCAGCTCAAGACAATGGAAGAAGACGGAACCTTTGAACTGCTCCCCAAGAAGGAAGTTGTAAAGCTCCGTTTGGAAATTGAAAAGCTCGAGAAATTCCTCGGCGGCATCAAAGACATGCGTCAGATCCCCGGCGCTCTGTTTATCGTAGACCCCCGCAAGGAGCGCATCGCGGTAGCAGAAGCGAAGAAGCTCGGCATCCCGATCGTTGCGATCGTCGATACCAACTGCGATCCCGATGAGATCGACTATGTCATCCCCGGCAACGACGATGCGATTCGTGCGGTCAAGCTGATTTCCGCAACGATGGCCAACGCGATTGCAGAGGGCAGAGAGGGCCGTATGGGCGCTGCCGCTGCAGAAGAAAAAGAAGAGGCGCAGGCTGAATAAGCCGCTTTAACAGCTCTAAGTTGAGAGAAAAGATACCCGCCTGATTTCAGACGGGTATTTTTTGAGGATACTGTACCACAGGCGCTGCGCGTGCTTTGTGGTATCATAAGCCGCGGGGCGGCTTATGATACCAGGCTCCGCCAATTGATAAGTATACCACAACGGCGCGTTGCGCCTGTGGTATCATAGATTTTCAAAGGGATCACAAGCCGCTTTTCGGTTGTGATACCGCAACACAATAGAATCGGAGGAAAAGAAAATGGCTTTTACAGCAAAAGATGTAGCAACGCTTCGCGAGAGAACCGGCTGCGGAATGATGGATTGTAAAAAAGCTTTGACAGAATCAAACGGTGACATGGACGCCGCGGTCGATATTCTCAGAGAAAAGGGCCTGGCTGCCGCAAACAAGAAATCCGGCCGTATCGCAGCGGAAGGCGTAGCGTATGCGCAGGTAAACGCTCTCGGCAATGTTGCTGTGGTGGTAGAAATAAACGCGGAAACCGACTTCGTTGCCAAGAACGCCGAGTTCCAGGCATTTGTTAAGACGGTGGCCGACACGGTGGAAGAGCAGAACCCCGCGGATGTGGATGCTCTGCTGAATCTCACCGCTTCCGGTTTCGATAAGAAGGTCGACGATCTTCTCAAAGAGAAGATTCAGACAATCGGCGAGAACATCAAGATCCGCCGTTTTGCCCGTATGGAGGGCCCCGTTGTAAGCTATGTGCATGCGAACGGTCGAATCGGCGTTATCGCACAGTTCGGCACCTCTGCTGAAATTGCGGCGAAGCCTGAGTTCCAGGAGTATGCCAAGAATATCGCGATGCAGATTGCTGCGGTAAATCCGTCCTACCTCAACGAACAGGCTGTTCCGGCTGATGTGGTTGAGCATGAGAAGAAGATCCTGACCGAGCAGGTCATCAACGACGGCAAGCCCGCCGCGATCGCAGAGAAGATCGTTGTCGGCCGTCTGTCCAAGTTCTTCAAGGACATCTGCCTCGTTGATCAGGTTTATGTCAAGGACAGCGACAAGAACGTTCAGCAGTATACCGATTCCGTAGCCAAGGAGCTTGGCGGCGAGATCACCATCGAAGCATTTGCCCGTTTTGAGAAGGGCGAGGGCCTCGAGAAAAAAGAAGATAATTTTGCGGACGAAGTCGCCAGCATGGTGAAATAATCCGTTTCCCATTGGTATGGAAAAGAGCAGGGAGGAATTTTCCCTGCTCTTTCTTTGTGTTTACTGGGCGCTTTTTCCCGCAAGCCGGAGCATGTTCGCCTGAGGGTCGACCGCAACCTGAATCCGCTGCTTTTGATTCAGCGTTAAAATATAGGTGTTGTCGTCCTGCTGCTCATTGACGCTGATGACCTTGCCGTC
Organism: Clostridium sp. MSTE9; assembly: GCF_000277625.1. Taxonomy (NCBI): domain Bacteria; kingdom Bacillati; phylum Bacillota; class Clostridia; order Eubacteriales; family Clostridiaceae; genus Clostridium; species Clostridium sp. MSTE9. Next base: position 6,211 of record NZ_AKFU01000004.1, on the reverse strand, counting down.
CTTGGGGCTTTTGACTATCATGGCATGATCCTCGATTGCAACCTGATAGATGTTTTTTCCGAGGCTGATGTTTGTCAAACTGTTTCCGGCCGAATCGGTTGTAACCGATTCAAGCATGATCCCTTTGTCTGCAATGCTCTGGCTGCTCATAATGGATTCGGATGCAGCGCTTTGGAACCGGCCAGCAGGATCGCTGCCGATAAGGTGACGGTGAGTGTTCCCAACAAAATGTTCTTTTTCGTTTTTTTTATAATACTTCTCCCTTCTTTACATAATCTTGTTACTTATTTCATAACACATTGAACACAAAAAGTCAAAAACTGGAAGCGGCTTTTCAGGCTCTTCACGGCAAATTGCAAAATTATTGTGAACAATGCGTATCGGTAATAAGAATATTGGCAATCCTCTTGTGAAAACGGGCGATTAAGGCTTTACTTTCTTTTTCTCCTATTGTAAAATATAGTAAAATCATAATGGGGTGTTATGAATTGCAACCTAAATATAAAAGAGTTCTGTTAAAGCTCAGCGGCGAGTCGCTGGCCGGCGGAAAAGAGCATGGTATTGATTTTGATACGGTGCTGAAGATTTGTGCGCCGATTAAAGCCTGCGCGGATCTTGGTGTTCAAGTCGGTATCGTTGTGGGCGGCGGCAACTTCTGGCGCGGCCGCAGCAGCGGAAAGATGGATCGTACCAGAGCCGACCATATGGGAATGCTGGCGACGGTGATCAATGCGCTCGGCGTGGCAGATGCCCTCGAGCAGCTGGGTGTGCCCGTACGGGTGCAGACGGCAATCACCATGCAGCAGGTCGCGGAGCCCTATATCCGCAACCGTGCGGTGCGCCACCTGGAAAAGGGACGCGTTGTGGTGTTCGGCTGCGGCACCGGCAATCCGTTTTTCTCTACCGACACAGCGGCTTCTCTGCGCGCTGCGGAAATTGACGCCGATATTATCATGAAGGCCACTCTCGTGGACGGCGTGTACGACAGCGACCCCAAACTGAACGAAACGGCGGTAAAGTTCGACTCCCTTTCGTTTATGGATGTTCTGAATAAGGATCTGCATGTTATGGACAGTACGGCGGCTACCTTGTGCAAGGACAACGATATTCCGATTCTGGTATTCAGCATTGCGGACCCCGAAAACATTCTGCGGGCCGTGTGCGGCGAGCCGATCGGAACGCTGGTAAAATAATTGATTTTACAAAAGCAAAAGTGAGAAAGGAAGATTGTAATGCAAGAGGTACTGACCCAAGCGGAAACCAAAATGAAGAAAACTCTTTCCGTCCTGACCAATGAGTACACCACGATCCGGGCAGGCCGGGCCAACCCCGCAGTTCTGGATAAAATCATGGTGGATTATTACGGCACCCCTACGGCTGTGAACCAATTGGCGGCGATTTCTGTGTCTGAGGCGCGGCTTTTGACCATTCAGCCGTGGGACGCTTCTTCCGTCCGCGCGATCGAAAAGGCGATTCTCAGCTCCGAGCTCGGCATCAATCCCCAGAGCGACGGCAAGGTGATCCGCCTGATGTTCCCGCAGTTGACCGAGGAGCGCCGCCGCGACATCACGAAGGATATCGCCAAAATGTCGGAAGAAGCCAAGGTGGCTGTGCGCTCCATTCGCCGCGATGCGATTGAAAAGCTCAAGGCGAAGAAGAAGACTGCCGAAATCACCGAGGATGATCTGAAGCAGGGTGAGAAAAAAACACAGGATTTAACCGATAAATACTGCAAGGAAATTGACATACTATTTGAAAAGAAACAGAAAGAAATAATGGAGATATAAAACCGGCTTATGAATCATGTTTCAGACCAGGAGCAGCCCATCATTCCCCGGCATTTGGGCATCATTATGGACGGCAACGGCCGCTGGGCGAAAAAGCGGGGCCTTCCGCGTTCGGCCGGTCATACGGCCGGGGCGGCTAATTTTAAAAAGATCACCCGGTACTGTGCTTCCATTGGGGTCAAATATCTGACGGTGTACGCCTTCTCCACAGAAAACTGGAAGCGCCCGTCCGATGAAATCGAAGCACTGATGAAGATTTTTCAGCAGTACTTGGAAGAAGCTTTGCGGGATTTTCTGGGCGAAAATATCCGTGTAAAATTTCTTGGGGATCTTTCTGTGTTCCCGCAGCATCTGCAAAATTTGTTTGCCCGTACAGAAGAGGTATCCGCCGATAAAACGGGGATGGTTCTGAATATTGCGATGAATTACGGCGGCCGCGCGGAGTTGACCCACGCGGTTCGTCTTTTGGCGGAGCAGGTGCAGAAAGGCACCCTTCTGCCGGAGCAGATTACGGAAGATCTGATTTCGCAGCATCTTTATACGGCCGGCCAGCCGGACCCGGATCTGGTGCTGCGCCCCAGCGGGGAATACCGCATTTCTAATTTCCTGTTATGGCAGTCGGCCTATACGGAGTATATTATCATGGATAAACTCTGGCCGGATTTTACGACCCGAGACCTTGACAGCGCTCTGCGGGAGTTTTCGAATCGGAACAGGCGCTTTGGGGGGATTTGATTTTGAAAAATCGAGTGATGTCCGGAGTCGTTCTGATTCTGTTTCTGGCGGCGATCGTTGTGTTCAACGTTCGTTTTCCTCCCGCGCTGAATCTGGCTGTCGCCCTCATTTCGGTTTTGGCGATCAATGAACTGATTCAGGCGCTGGGGATCGCAAAGCAGTATGTCCTGGTGGTCCCGAGCCTGCTGTTTGCGGCGGCATTGTTTTTTGTGCCGATCGGGCTGGGAACACAGACCGCTTATTATGTATACACCGTGGTCATGTTCGCGATGCTCATCGCCTTCAGCAGTACGATATCGTTCCATCATCTGATCGTGCTGTACAGCATGACCCTCATGATTCCCACGATGCTGGGAACCATTCTTGGTCTGCGTGAATTTGACGACAGACACGGCATGTTCTACGTGATCATTGCGATTTTTTCCGCCTGGATTTCCGATACCGGCGCGTTTGCCGCGGGCAGTCTGTGGGGGCGGCACAAGCTGTGTCCCAAGATCAGCCCGAAAAAAACGGTTGAGGGCGTTATCGGCGGCCTTGTGCTGAACGTAGCCGCCATGCTGGTGTTTGGGTATATTTTTCAGGTGTTCTTTTATGCCTATCAGGTCAATGTGTCTTATCTCTCGCTGCTGCTGATCGGCGTTGGCGGCGCAGTGATGTCTGTGCTGGGCGACTTGATCTTCTCGCTCATCAAGCGAAGCTGCCACATCAAGGATTTCGGGGAGCTGATCCCCGGGCACGGCGGGATTCTGGACCGGTTTGACAGCGTAATTTTCGTGTCGCCGTTTGTTTATCTGCTGGTGCAGGTGCTGCCGGTTGTTGTGCACTGATTTTTTTCCGCAAAACGGGTAAAAAATAATAGTGTCACTTTCAAAAGCGGCTTTGCGCGAAAATAATACTCCTCTCATCAAAGGCGGAAGAAGCATTCCAAAGTTTTTTTGAAATGGAATTCCTTTAAGTGAGATATCGAAACAGAATGGTGAATACGAATGGATAAGAAAATCTCTTTGCTTGGCTCCACCGGTTCAATCGGCACGCAAACCCTGGAAGTGGCGAGAATGCACGGCTTTTCGGTATGTGCGCTCGCGGCTCACAGTAATATACAGCTGCTCGAAGAGCAGATTCGTGAGTTCCGCCCGGCCCTCGCGGCGGTGTTTGACGAAAACGCCGCCCGGGATTTAAAGGAGCGCGTACGCGATCTTCCGGTGCGCGTCGCCGCAGGAATGGATGGGCTTTGTCAGGCGGCTTCCATACAGGAAGCAGATATTGTTTGTAATGCGGTGGTGGGCATGGTAGGGCTTCTTCCTACCATGGCCGCCGTTTCTGCCAAAAAGGATGTTGCGCTGGCCAACAAGGAAACGCTGGTGGCCGGCGGTGCGCTGGTGATGAAGGCCGCGCGCGAAAACGGCGTGCGGATTCTGCCGGTAGACAGCGAGCATTCCGCAATCTTTCAGTGCCTGCAGGGCTGCCCGCGTCCGTCGACGGTAGCGCGGCTGATTCTCACCGCGTCCGGCGGGCCGTTTTTCGGCAAAACACGCGAGGAGCTGGAGCAGGTTACGCCCGAGCAGGCGCTGCGCCACCCCAACTGGAGCATGGGCGCCAAGGTGACGATCGATTCCGCCACCATGATGAACAAGGGCTTGGAGATTCTCGAGGCCTCGTGGCTGTTTGACATGCCGGTTTCTCAAATCGACGTGGTGGTGCACCGCGAAAGCATCGTTCACTCCATGATCGAGTACCAGGATTATTCGGTTCTGGCACAGCTTGGCGTACCGGATATGCGCATCCCGATTCAGTATGCGCTCACCTGGCCGGAGCGCCTGCCGTCCCCTGTAAACCGCCTGAGTCTTACAGAGCTCGGCACACTGTCGTTTTACCCGCCGGATGAACAGGCGTTCCCGTGCCTCGGCCTTGCAAAGCAGGCCGCGCAGCAGGGCGGCCTGACTCCGGCTGCGATGAACGGGGCGAACGAAGAAGCGGTAAAGCTGTTTCTTTCGGGCCGCATCCCGTTTTTACAGATTCCGCAGCTTGTTGAAGCTGCAATGAAAAGGCAGGCTGCCGGGCAGCCTGAAACGCCGCAGCAGGTGCTGACGGCGGACCAAAATGCACGGAATTTCGTTTTGGAAAGCGTACAATAAAATCCATGCGGTTCCCTTTCAAAATACACTTGTGCAAAGATGAAAATTTCTTCCCTGCCAAAGAAGGGGAAAGAAATCAACGGTTCTTTTGAAAGCGGAACTGCGGTAGACTGATGAGGTGAATATGATTATCAATATCCTGCTTATTCTGTTTGCGGTGCTGTTATTTGGCCTGATCATTTTCATTCATGAATTCGGCCATTTTTTCACGGCAAAGCTTTCAGGGATCCGTGTCAATGAATTTGCGATCGGCATGGGTCCAACACTGTTTCATTTTCAAAAGGGAGAGACTCAGTACTCGCTGCGCCTGCTGCCCATCGGCGGTTATTGCGCCATGGAGGGGGAAGACGAGAGCAGCGAGGATGACCGGGCGTTCGGCAATAAACCGGTATGGAGACGGATTATCGTTGTCTGCGCCGGTGCAATCATGAACATTTTGTTCGGTATTGTGCTGATGATGGTTTTGCTGGTGCAGCAGCCGATGTTTACCTCTACTACCATCGCGCAGTTTGCGGAAGGCTCCGCTCTGCAGAAGGCGGGCATTCAGGCCGGCGACCAGTTTTATTCCATCGACGGCTACCGTGTGCGCACCGACCGCGACCTGAGCTTTTCCCTGGCTACGGCAAATCCGCAGTCAATCGATATTTCTGTGGTGCGAAAGGGCGAGAAGCTTACGTTCCACGACGTGAAAATGAACACCCGCCAGAACGGCGATAAGCAGGTAATGGTGCTGGACTTCTATGTGTCCGGCATAGAGAGAAATCCGGTCACGCTGATCCAGAAATCCGGTGCGGATACGGTTTCCGTCGTTCGCATGGTCTGGTACAGCCTGGTTGGCCTGGTGACGGGTCAGTTCGGCCTGAATGATATGGCCGGGCCGATTGGTGCGGCAGACGCAATTTCACAGGCCGCTTCTATGGGCCTGAAAGAAGGAATTCTGCCCGCGGTCAATAACATTATCATGATGATGATGATGATTACCGTCAACCTTGGCGTGGTGAATCTGCTGCCCCTGCCGGCTCTTGACGGCGGCCGCCTGATTTTCCTTTTGATTGAACTGGTACGCCGCCGCCCGATCAACCCCAAATACGAGGGCTGGGTACACGCGGCTGGTTTTGCGCTTTTGATGACCTTTATGATCATCGTTACCTACAGCGATGTTCTGCGGCTCTTTACCGGGAAGGGATTGGGAGCATGAACCGAAAATTAACAAGAAAATTGAATGTGGGCGGCGTCGCGATTGGCGGCGATTCGCCCATTTCCATTCAATCGATGCTGAACGTTCCCGCGGCGGATGTGGACGGAAACGTCCGTCAGGCGCGGGAGCTGGAAACAGCCGGCTGCGAGATTCTTCGCGTTGCGATTCCGAATCAGCAGTCGGTGCGGCTGATTCCTGCCATTAAGGCGGCCACGACGATCCCATTGGTGGCTGATATTCACTTTGATTACCGGCTTGCGCTCGAATCCGTCGAGGCAGGCATCGATAAAATCCGCATCAACCCCGGCAATATCGGTTCCGACGACCGCGTCAAAGCGGTGGCGGACGCCTGCCGC
>NZ_AKFU01000003.1:0-42787 GCF_000277625.1 Clostridium sp. MSTE9 | reverse complement strand
AATACCGATGAATGCTGCTCGCGCAGCCGTACTTTCTGGGAACAGCCTTCCACTGGCATCCTGTGCGTAATACGTAAAAAATCCCTTCCAGCACTTTCCTTGGCGGTATCGGAGGACGGCCTTGTCCGGGTGCGTGTTTATACTTTTTCTGCGGGTCCCGCTTTTTTACTGGTATCTTATCCTTGATTTCTTCCCAAAACTCATCCGATATTGTCCATGACTGATAAGATTTCTTCTCTTTCATTCTTCTCTCACCAGTCCCTATTTTACACCTTGTTTTAATTTATGGATAGGCTCTTAGTAATTGCAGGTTCCCTATTGTGCAGGGTTCCGACTATCTTTATAATGAAAATAAAACCAATGAAAAATAATCCATTGGAAAAAGACGGATATGACCTTGTCAAACGCCCGGTGCGTTTTGCAGAGAGTCAGGCCCGAACAGCAAAAGGAGAACAACGATGAAAAAGCGATCTGTATGGGGAAGATGCCTCGCTGTCCTGATGACCGCCGTAATACTGGTGCTGTCGGGGATACAGGTGGGGGCGCAGCAGAGTACGGCAGCGCGCACGCTGGTGATGGATACCAGAAGCTACCAGATGGCACCCGGAAATCTTTACGACATTAAGGTGTCGGTGAGCGGCGCAAACGTCAGTTCCTCTGATGTTGTGGTGTATTCCTCACGCGATTCCGTTGCTAAGGTCAGCCGAATTGCCGGAACAGACAAGTACCGTGTCACAGCCTTGAAAGAAGGAACCACCTACGTTACTTCTGAGGTGTACGGTGTTCACGCCTCTGTTCGTATTACGGTGAAAAAAGGTGTGCAAAAGCAGGGCGAGGCCAACCGTTCCGTCACAGTGATCGGCACGGCGTCTTCACAAAGCGAGATGCGCGCTGTGTGGATACCGTATATGAGCCTTGACATGAGCGGGCAGGCCGATCGGAGCGAAGCGGCTTTCCGCAAGAAATTTGATACCCTTGTCGCACAGGCGAAGAACAGCGGCATGAATACCCTGATCGCTCATGTGCGCCCGTTCGGGGATTCCCTGTATCCTTCGGCCTACTATCCGTGGTCACACCTGCTCACCGGCACACAGGGAACGTCGCCGGGGTACGATCCGCTGGCCTATATGATTCAGGCCACGCATCAGGCCGGGCTGAAATTCCACGCCTGGGTGAACCCGCTACGCGTTTCCTTAAAAGGCCTGCCAAAGACCTTTTCTTCCGATAACCCGGCGGTGATTTGGAAGAACGATGCCTCGAAGCAGAACTGGACGATGGAATGGAACGGCGAGTGGTATTATAACCCCGGTATTTCGGAGGTACGCGACCGGATTGTGTCCGGCGTGCGCGAGATCGTTCAGAATTATGATGTAGACGGCGTTCAGTTCGACGATTATTTTTATCCTACTACGGCCTCCACAATCGACAGCGTATCGTACCTTGCCAGCGGAACGTCATTGTCTGTAGCCGATTGGCGGCGTCAGAACATCAATACGCTGGTCTCTCAGGTATACGCGGCAGTCAAGCAGACAAAGCCGGCTGTTTTGTTCGGCATTTCTCCGCAGGCCAATCTTCAGAACAACCGGAACATGGGCGCCGATGTTGCCACGTGGGGCAGTCAGGCTGGGTATGTCGATTATCTTTGCCCGCAGCTGTATGTCAATTCCAGCAACGCGGTGATGCCCTTCGACGCAACGGCGGTCACCTGGCGAAAGCTGGTAACGAATCCGAACGTGAAGCTGTATTTCGGCCTGGCATTGTATAAGGCCGATTCCAATGTGGATGGCGGCACCTGGATGACCCCCGGCTCTGTGATGGCATATCAGATTCAGAAAAGCAGGAGTCTCGGCTCAAACGGGTTTATGCTGTATTCCGCCGCATTCCTGGAAAACAGCCAGACCACCTCTGAAATGGCACAGGTGAAAAAGCTGCTTCATTTGTAATGAAAACGAGAGTGCGATCAGGAAAACGCGATTGTATGGCAAATCGTGTATACCCTGCATATCGTAAATTTTGAAAGAGGAGCTGCCCTTTACGGGGCGGCTCCTCTTTGAACTGCTGTATTTAGGTGGAGAGGTGCGGGGTATAGGCAATAACTATAACGGAATATAGGATAATGGAGTTACCATATATGTTTTATTATGAGTTATAATAACCTCATCAAACACTTAGGAGGGCTTCTCAATGAGCAAGAGATTTCAAACAGTCGGCAGTTTACTGCGCCCCCAAAAACTGCTGAGCTATAAACATCAGATTGAACAGCGCGACGATATTACTTACCCGTTCTATAATGATTTTGAAGGGTATGAGGAATGCGAGTTTGAAGCAACCAAAGACGTGGTGAATCAGCAGATTCAGCACGGTTTTGAAATTATTACAGACGGAGAATACTCAAAGTCGATGTGGCACCTGGATTTTGTCTGGGGCCTGAAGGGCATCAGCCGTTATATTGCCGATCACGGTTATTTCTTCCGCGACAAGGACGAAACCCAGAAATACGAAACACGCCGCGATATCGGTCTGCGCATTACCGGACCCCTGAGCGGACGGAACCACCATTTTATTCAGGTTTTCAAGCGCCTTCAGTCCATCGCGGGCGACAAAGAAACAAAAATTTGCGTTCCGTCGCCGTCGCATATCTTCGGCGAGCTTTCGTGGTCTGACAATATCGGCGGCAAGGATTCCGTCTATTCCACCACCCAGGAGTTAAAAGCAGGGCTTGTTCAGGCATATCAGGAATTTGTTGAGGAATACGCCACAGCAGGAGGAAAGATTCTGCAGTTCGATGACTGCCTGTGGGAGATTTTTGCCGATGATAACCCCAATTCCCCGTATACGGGCGAGAATATCGATCAGGATACGGTTCGGGCCTTGGCATCGGAATTTATTGACATCAACAACACGATTATTGACTTCGGCCACAGCCTCGGGCTGAGAGTGTGGACACACAATTGCCGCGGAAACTACGATTCCCGCAACATGGGCGGCGGCTCGTACCTGAAGATCGCCAACCTGTTCCTGAAGCAGCTGAAATACGACCGTTTCTTCCTGGAGTGGGACGACGACAGAGCGGGCTCGCTGGAAGCACTTGCCGTGTTCCAGGAGAAACCCAACACGGAAATCGTGCTCGGCCTGCTTTCGAGCAAAACGAACACGCTGGATGACGAGGCCCGCGTGCTCAGACTGCTGGACGAGGCGTCTCAGATTATCCCGAAAGAGCGCCTGCTCCTTTCGCATCAGTGCGGTTTTGCCTCCTGCGACGGCGGCAATGAACTGACGGAAGACGAACAGTGGGCAAAAATCGATCAGGGTCAAAAAATCGCTTTGCAGTACTGGGGCGAATGATTTTCTGCTTTGCAGGAAAGCAGCACCCTTTTGTCACACATACGCAAAGATTACGATTCAAAGAGGGCGGATTCCATTTGGAATCCGCCCTCTGCTTATTTTATGATGGAATTTTGTCGGCAAAGAATGATAACGAGTGTTTTAATCCAGCAGTGTGGCCGTAAGATTAAAGCCGTTTTCATCGGCATTCAGCCTGACGTTACGCGTCTGCGTGGAACCGTCGTTGAAGGTTACGGTAATGCGTAATATACTGCCATTGATCTGCGAAGTCATACCCGACAATATGCTGGTCTCAAATTCGATCCATGGGTCTTTAAAAGAAGGGTCTTCTCTCAATTTTTCCAGTTGTTTGTCACTTAAACCGGCTGTGATCTTGGCCCATTCGGCTTTTACTTTTGCCAGCGCTTCGGCAGAAACATAGCTGGACAGCTTATAGCCATACTGTTTTCCGAAATCATTCTGATCTTCATAGGTGATGGTGTAGCTTTTTCCTACCGTTTTGTAGCCCCAATTCACTTGTGTCGGGTCTTCCTTGGAATACTTTTCCAAATTAAAATATTGGGGGATATTCCAGTTTTCGGGGTTTGTCCCCGTCATGTCAAGCGCCCAGGGATCAATTGCATAGTCTTTGGCGTAGTAATCTCCCTTTTTATTATCGATTTCCATAAACTCTTTCGCAAGATCGTCTGCTTGCTTTTTATTTAAAATAACGATCTTCGCAAAATCAATGCGGTCGGATTCATAGGTAATGCTTTTAATGTTTTCTCCCCTGCAGTTTAGTGCGAACACATTATAAATCTTCCATTCCTGAGATCCGTCCGGCAGATCAAGAGTCCGCGGGGCATAGTAGTTGGCGCTGTATGTTTGCAGTTTGATGGGTTCTCCCTTTTTCATTGTACTTTCTTTTTGTTCAGCCGCCGCGACCACCAGCGAAAACTGGTTTTTGTCGGGGGAAGGAAATGGATTCAGCCTGCCCCAAAGACCGCCCAGCACCAGAACCAGAATCGCCCCAAAGCACAGAGCCGCTTTCTGCAGGCGGTGCGCGGTGTGCTTCTGCCGGGGAGAAATGGTGGCAGCCATGACCTTGTCTTTCAGTGCAGGATTCATCTGGATTCGCTCCACGGCTCGTTTGAGATCTTGTTCGTTCATTCTGCCGAAGCCTCCTTTATCTGCAATTTTAATTTTTCCCTGCCGCGCCGTGCGGCAGCCTTTACTGCGTTTTCCTTCATGCCAAGCAAATCGCCAATCTCCCGAAGCCGGTATCCTTCCACATAATGCAGATATAAGATCGTTTTGTCTTTATAGGGAAGGGCGGCCAGCTGTTCCAGCACAAAGAGGTCGTTCGGGTATTCTGCGATCCCCTCAAGCGCCTCCATCCCGGTGGTAGACCGGCGGAACCAGCTGCGGAGCCTGTCCTTGCTTTTGTTGGTCGCGACACGGATCAGCCAGGCTTTTTCGTGTTCAGCGCTTTGAAAATCAGGACGCGTTTTCCAATAGCCCACAAAGGTGTCCTGTACCGCGTCCTCGGCGTCCTGTTGGTTTCCCAGCAGAACCATGCACATCCGGAACAGCATGGCGCCGTAGTCGTCAAACTTTTGTGCAAGTAAGGACTCATCTTGATCCCGCATTTCATCACTCCTTTCACAAATAAAACGATTGCCGAAAGGGAAAAGTTACTTCTAAATAAAAAAAATTTTATAACATTTCAAAATCATTTGAATTTATTATAGCCTTCGGGCAGTCGGAAATGAAAGGAACAGCAAAAAGCACCTCTGTTCCCAAGGCTGACCATACAGCCGGGCGGGGCAGAGGTGCGGGGCGGAGAAGCGTACTCGCGGTTCAATAATAGAAACGGATAAATTTGATGTTGTAAAAATCGCAGGCCAAAAGATCGTCACTGTCGGATTCGTTGATCAGGATATAGTTTGCGCCAACGCCCAGCAATGTGCCGGAGCGATCGGTCATGGTGTTGGTGCCCAGCAGGAATTCCACCCGCACGCGCCGTCCGATCTGGGTGCGCAGGAAGCCGTTCAGGTATTGCAGGCTTTCTACCGTCATGGGCATCGGCTGGTTCAGGTCGGTGATCGCGCCGCTGAAGGTTTCCGGCGGCGTGTTGGGCACAAAGCCAGTCGAGCCGGAAACGGGGGGAACCTGTGTCAGCGCCGTGGAGGGAGATGCACCGGCCGGCTGCTGAAAGCTGACCTGCTGGTATGGCGTAGGGGAAATGGTGGGAGTCATGGACGGCATGGGCTGTGGGGGAATTTGTGCTGCCATTTGACTCTGTGCGCTCATGGTCTGTGTTGTGCTTTGTGCGGCGGGCTGCCAGGCTGGCATCCCGCAGGATGGGCATGGTCCGGTTTGGGAATAAACCGCGCTGTAGCCCATGTTTGGTTGATTCATGGTGATGTCACCTCATTTATGTGAGTTGGTATCTTTCTGTGGGAGCGTAAAAGCAGTGCTGGTAGATATGGCTGTAAAATGTGCCGACGCCGCCGGGTGGGAAGTTATCCGGGCAGGTAGGACGGTATGGATTGAAGTAGAACAGGCTGTTTCCAACGCCGGCGAACACATTGCCGGCCATTACAGCATCGGCAATCTGGTAGTGAATCTCCTCCGGATCCATATTGTAAACGTTCTGCGCATTGTATTGCCCGCCGACAGTAGTCATCATGCAGGTAAACTGGCCGGGCTGTTCGATAATGTTACGGATGCTGCCGCCCTGACTGACCCGAAAAAATTCGCCGTAAGGAACATTGGCACGGTTTAGCACGATGGTGGCCACGGCGTTCATTCCGTTGTCGCCCTCGCCTCCGGCTTCGCATTTGATCAGCCTTGCCAGCAGTTCTCTTTCATTATAGGGCATATAAGCTCATCCCTCGCTTGATACAATTGGCGAAAAGTTGCCTTAACAACATTATATGGTTGTACTTTGATTCTGACACAAAATACTTTTTTAGCAGCAAACCACATAAACCACCGGCACCGATTTATACTAAACAGTACCGGAAATGCGCTGTATTAGGAATACCACTTTAAGAAAGCGCTGTACCTGCATCAGACTATTTTAAAGTGATATGGATTGTAAAAAGCGATGCCGGATATTGGATTTGAACTTATGGAAGTTTATGGCTGCTTGATTCGAATGAGTGGTTCGCAGTTTGCGGAAAGAGGGAGAGCATGAAAACCATTATATTATGCGGAAAACAAAGTGATACGGTTATTTCACAGGCGATGATCGACGTGCTGCGCAGGTATGGACGGGTGCAGTATTATAATGGAATACAGCTCAACAGCATCCCTGGGGAAAACCCAGGCGTTTTTTGTATTTACGATTGTGAGCGGCTGCCAATTTTAAACACGCCGAATTCCGTTCTGGTTTTTAAAAACAGCTTTACACCGTCCGCAGAACCGGCCAGACTGCCGCACGGAATTCCTGCGGTATTCAGCTCGCGCTGTGAAAAAGCGGCCGAGCAGCTCAAGGGCGCGCCCGTGATTCCGGTGGCATGCGGCACGTCCTCCAAGGATACGCTCAGCGTCGCCAGCCTGGCGGAAGGCAGCGCGTGCGTCAGTCTGCTGCGCAGCCTGTGCACCCTCACTGGCGAAATCCTCGAGCCAAAAGATATTTCCGTTGCGCTGCAGCGCGAAATAGGCACGTATTCTCTGCTGGCGGCCTGTGCCGTGTGCCTTTTGTGCGGCATCGATTCAGAGACGGGATATCAATTTTAATGTTTTTTAATATTTCAAAAAATTGTCAGTTATAAAAAAAGTGCACCCGCACACAATAAGGGTGCAGACGCACAAAGAGTTTTACAAATCAATTTCAAAAAAAGATTAGGAGTGTATTATTTATGGCTAGAAGTAGCAATCAGGCAGTTGTTCCTCAGGCTCGTGAGGCACTGAACAAGTTTAAGATGGAAGCCGCTTCCGAGGTTGGCGTAAACCTGAAGCAGGGCTATAACGGCGATTTGACCTCTCGTGAGGCCGGTTCTGTTGGCGGCCAGATGGTCAAGAAAATGATCGAGTCTTACGAACAGAACATGAAATAAACTTCTGTCGTATAGCGGAGCCCCATACCCAATCGGGTATGGGGCTCCAAACTTTTTTGGGGGAAATTGCGAATCGTGGGGGATTCGGTTTAGCTTTCGTAATCCTCACGGATCCGCTGGAGCTCAGCGGTAGAATCCGCCTCGATTCCGGTGGCCAACAGCAGCTGGTCGGTTTGGGGAAGGGAGGAAACATCCACGTCTATAATTTCAAACGGGGATTTTTCCTCGTTTTTAAAGATGCCGATTTTACCGTCGTAAGTGCGCACCAAGTAGCTGTCCTGCTGGCTGGTCATGGCTGGCAGATTACCGCTTTCTTGACTTGAAGGGGCATTTGAGGTAAAATGAATCTGATTTTCTGATGCAGAAGAAGCGGGACTTCCGCTTACCTGAGGACTGAAATGTGCGATCAGCATCAGGCCGACCAGGACCAGTACGGTACACACGGCAAGACTGACGAATTTTTTCAAAGGGAATCACCTCAGCGATAGTATTAGATTATGATTGGAAAATTATTCATATCTTTGCAAGATTACCGGTATAATGTGCCATCCTATGGGTACGAAGATTCCGGACACAGCAGAAAAACAGCAAAAAGGAGGTGACCGCCTATGAGGAAAACCGATCTGAATAAATATGTCGGTGCGCCGGAAACCGGCCGCGCCGCAAGCGCATCGATCACCGCAAGGATTGCTTTGAAAGGGCTGTACAGCATCATAGCGGTTCTGGCGGTTGCCGGAGTGATTGTGCTGGTTTTTATGACTTCTTTTATCCTGAGCTTTCGGAATGAATCCATTAAAATGGATCTGAATAATCTGAAGCTCAATTATACCAGCTTTATTTATGTGAACGACGATTCGGGCCAGCCGGTGGAATATCAGCGGCTTTACAGCTCGGAGAACCGCATTTGGGTGGACTACGACAAAATCCCCAAGAATATGAAAAACGCGATGGTCGCAATTGAAGATAAGCGGTTTATGGAACATAACGGAGTAGACTGGATTCGTACGGCCGGCGCCGTGACCACACTGGTTACCAAGGGCGGCAGCTACGGCGGCTCTACCATTACGCAGCAGCTGGTCAAGAATATCACCGGTGAGGGCGAGGTGAGCCTGACCCGTAAGGTGAAAGAGATTTTCCGCGCCATCAATCTGGATTCCCGCTATTCCAAGGAACAGATTCTGGAGGCTTACCTGAACGTTGTTAACTACGGCAGCGGGTGTCAGGGTGTGCAGGCGGCGGCGAATCTGTATTTCGGCAAGGAAATCAGCCAGGCTTCTCTGGCCGAGTGTGCTTCCATCGCGGCCATCACGCAGAATCCATATAAGTACAATCCGCTCAATTTCCCCGAAAACAATAAGACCCGCCAGCAGCTTGTGCTGAGTGAAATGCTCAACCAGCAGATGATCAGCCAGGATGAATACAACAGCGCCATGGAGGAATCGAACCACATGGTGTTTGTGGGCAATCAGAACGAGAATGTGGTCAACGATACCCCGGTGTGGAACTGGTATATCGACGCCATGTTCGAGGATATTGTTGAGGATCTGCAGACGACGCAGGGAATCTCGAAGGATAAGGCCGTTTACATGATGTACCACGGCGGCCTGAAGATTTACTGCGCCATGGATCAGAAGGCGCAGAATGCGGCGGAAGAGGTTGTTTCCAGCGACAACATGCCGGCGGATCAAAAAATCCAGCTGGGCTATTTTATGATGGACTACAACGGTCGTGTGCTTGCCACCGTGGGCCGGCGCGGCGAAAAGACGGGCAACCGTCTGCTCAGCTACGCAACGGACAGCCAGCGGCAGCCCGGTTCTTCCATTAAACCGATCGCATCCTATGGCCCGGCGGTCGATATGGG
Source organism: Clostridium sp. MSTE9 (assembly GCF_000277625.1). Classification (NCBI taxonomy): domain Bacteria; kingdom Bacillati; phylum Bacillota; class Clostridia; order Eubacteriales; family Clostridiaceae; genus Clostridium; species Clostridium sp. MSTE9. The sequence continues at coordinate 33,535 of NZ_AKFU01000003.1, read as the reverse complement.
CGTACTCAATTACTCTTCGATTCTGCCCGACGAGCCGGTTGACAATTATTTTGCCGGCGGAAAACCCGGCCCGAACAACTGGTATAAAAAGTTTTACGGCGATATTACGGTTCAGCGCGCGCTGGAAATTTCTTCCAACGCCGCGGCGGCGCAGCTTGTGAAAATGATTTCTCCCATCACATCGTACCGCTTTTTGACGGATCAGCTGCACTTTACCCATCTGAATCCGAAAACGGACAGCGTGCAGATCGCGGCCATGGCGATCGGCGGCATGAACGGCGGCGTTACGGTGAAAGAAATGACGGCAGCCTACCAGATATTTGGCAACGGCGGCCAGTATCATAAGCCTTATACCTATTACTATGTGGAGGACCACGACGGCAACGTGATTCTGGACAACCGGCAGAGCACGGGCACACAGGTCATCAAGTCCACCACCTCCACCATCATGAACCGCCTGCTGCGCAACGTTGTATATGGTTCTGAGGGAACCGGCGGCGGCGCGGCCGTGAGCGGCTGGGAGGTATTCGGCAAAACTGGTACCACCGATGAGGATAAGGACAGCTGGTTTGTCGGCGGAACGCCTTACGCGGTAGCCGGAATTTGGACGGGGTATGAAACGCCCAAATCGCTGTCTTACGGGCAAAAGGAAAATTACACCAAATGGGCCGCCAAGATCTGGCGGAACATTATGGCCAAATATCTGGACGGAAAGAAGAAGACTTACTTCCAGTACGATTCCAATGTGGTTTCTGCCACGTTCCGTACGGATAATGGAAAGCTGTCCGGCGCGGACGTCGGCGTTCCCACCAAAACGGGGTGGTATGAGCGCGGCAATATGCCGGAGGTGGATACCAGCCCGCCCGTGAGTTCCTCCACCGCTTCAGACATTCTCTCGGAGCCGGAGCAGTCGGAGCCCGAGAATTCCCAGTGGGAGACATCGCACCCGTCTACTTCTGAAACCAGTTCAAAGCCGGACTGGGAGAATTCCTCTCCCGCAAGTTCCCGGCCGTCCTCCTCTCATTCGCAGGGGAACGGGAATGGGAACGGGAACGGGAATGGAAATGGCCCCGGACAGGACGGAAACGGTCTTTGGGTTCCGCCGGATACGGAAATCCGTCCCTGAGGCTGAAGCCCGCAAAAGGAACAGAAAATGCACAAGCTCCCGAAAGAATCATTTTTCTTTTGGGAGCTTTTTTCTGCCCGTTTGCCCTCCGGTTCGTCAAAGCATACGGGTTTTTCAAGGCAAAGGTGCAGAATTTCACACTTTTGGCTATTGAATTTCACGGTGGAAAATGATAAACTGTATCTTAACACAATACAATAGTTCGCGGGTGGTGGACAATGAAAGAGCCAACTTTCTTTCTGGTGGATAAAAAGGTTCTGCCAAAGGTATATTCCAAGGTTGTGGAAGCCAAGCAGTATATCATGAATGCTGAGGCCGCCAGCACATCCGAGGCGGCGCGGATGGCGGGGATTTCCCGCAGTGTGTTTTACAAATACAAGGATTCCGTGTATCCTTACCAGCCGGAAGCCACAAACCGGATTCTGACCGTTCAGGCGGTGCTGTACGACCGCCCCGGCGTTTTGATGTCGCTGGTGTCTGAATTCTACGGGGCCGGGGCCAACATTCTGACGATCAATCAGAATATCCCTGTCAGCGGCAAGGCGATGGTTTCGATCTCCGCGCGAATCAACAACATGATGGGTACGATTGACGAGCTGCTGGCCCTGCTTCGGAATGTCGACGGCGTATGCAGCATCGATAATATTACCGATCAGTAGAGAATAGGGTCAATTTCGTTTTGAAAGTGACTTTAGAAAATAAGGCAATTCCTTACCCTGCCTTCAGCGAGGGGGAATCAATGGCCTTGTTTCAGGGAAAATTGGATAAGGGGTGGAAGAAATGGTAGAAATCGCAATCATGGGGTATGGTGTAGTGGGCTCCGGTGTGGCGGAGGTTCTGAGCAACCATACCGAAAATATTGCCAAACGGGCAAAAGAGGAAATCAGAATCAAATATATTCTGGATTTAAAGGAGTTCCCCGAGGATCCGCTGGCGGATCGCTTTACGAAATCCTTTGACGATATTTTGAATGATCCGGAAGTCAAAATCGTAGTAGAGGTAATGGGCGGCCTGCATCCGGCATATGAATTTGTGCGCAGCTGCCTTTTGGCGGGCAAGAGCGTCGTTACCTCGAACAAAGAGCTGGTGGCGGCCAAGGGCGCAGACCTTCTGGCCCTGGCACAGAAGCAGAACCTGAACTTTCTGTTTGAAGCCAGCGTCGGCGGCGGTATCCCGATCATCCGTCCCATGAGCCAGTGCCTGGCGGCAAACGACGTGATCGAGATCGACGGTATCCTGAACGGCACAACGAACTTCATCCTGACCAAGATGATCCGCGATCAGATGGATTTTGACGACGCGCTGGCCTTAGCGCAGAAGCTCGGCTACGCGGAGCACAACCCCGCTGCGGACGTGGAAGGAATGGATGCCTGCCGCAAGATCTGCATCTTGGCGTCTCTGGCGTTTGGCAAGCATGTGTACCCCGATCAGGTGCATACGGAGGGAATCACCAAGGTAACCCTGGCCGACGTGGAATACGCGGAGGTGTGGGGCGGCGTGATCAAATTGATCGGCCGGGTCAAGATTCTCGAAAACGATCAGATTCATATTATGGTCTGCCCGATGTTTGTTCCCCGCAGCAGTCAGCTGGCCACCGTGGACGACGTGTTCAACGGCATTCAGGTGCGCGGCGATTCGATCGGCGATGTGGTGTTCTACGGCAAGGGCGCGGGTAAGCTGCCCACCGCCAGCGCCGTGGTAGCGGATGTGATCGACTGTGTGCGGCACTTCAAGGCTCGCAAGTACCTGTTCTGGGATCAGGCCGTGCCGGACTATGTGCGCGATTACCGCAAGGATACCATCGCTTTTTATGTCCGTGCCAAATCCGAAGACTCTGCTTTTGCGCTGGGTCAGGCAGAAGGCCTCTTTGGGCCGGTTCGCCAGCTGGTGCGCAAGGGCGCGGACAAAGACGAGTTTGCCTTTGTCACCGAGCCTTTGGTGGAAGAGGACTTCCTTGAAAAGCTGGAGCAGCTCAGGGAGGAAGGCGCAAAGGTGCTTTCCACTCTGCGCGTCGGCGAATTTTAATCAGCATAGAAAGAGGATATCCCGATATGATCAGAATACAAGTGCCGGCGACCAGCGCGAATTTGGGGTCCGGTTTCGATGCGCTGGGAATCGCCCTCACCTTGTACAATCAGGTTTGGATGGAGGAGAGCGATACCCTTCAGATTGTGAGCAGAGATGCGACCCCGGTGCCGCAGGATGAGCATAACCTGGTTTACTGGGCGGCAAAACTGCTGTATGAACGCTGCGGGCACAGCCCGCGCGGGCTGCATATTGAGCAGGAAAACAACATTCCCATGGCGCGCGGTCTTGGCAGCAGCTCGGCCTGCATTGTGGCCGGCCTGCTGGGCGCCAACCATCTTCTGGGCAACCCGCTCGGCCAGCAGCAGCTGATCGATTTTGCGGCAGAGATTGAGGGTCACCCCGATAATACCACGCCGGCTCTTTTGGGCGGGCTTGTCACCTCGGCAATGGAGCAGGGGCGCGTGTACAGCGTCAGCGTGCCGGTATCCGAGAAAATCCGGTTCGCTGTTTTTGTGCCCCCCTTTGAGCTGAAGACCGAAACGGCGCGCTCGGTGCTGCCAAAGGAATATTCGCGGGAGGATGCGGTTTACAATCTGTCGCGTTCGGCGCTGATGACGGCCTCGCTCTTTTCGGGCAATCTTGAAAACCTGCGTGTGGCTGTGCAGGACCGCATTCACCAGCCATACCGAAAGGGCCTGATCGACCACTGCGACAAGGTGTTTGAAATGTGCGCTGCGCTGGGTTCTCTTGGTACCTACATCAGCGGCGCGGGTTCGACCATCATCGCGATGGTGGAGGCCGGGCAGGCGGAGGACTTTGCGAAGCAGGCGCGGGCGCATATGGCACAGTGGGGCGTGGCAGATTGGGAAATCTCGATCCGCAGCGCGGAAGCGCACGGCGCCAGAGTATTTGAAGAAACAAATTCCTGATGAATTTTTATCTGATAATGGAGGACAGAACGTTATGAGCTTGATCGTTCAGAAATTCGGCGGCAGCTCCGTGGCCAACGCGGATCGTTTGCGCAACGTCGCCGACATCATCACCAAAACGTATTCCCAAAACAACGACGTGGTCGTTGTCGTGTCTGCACAGGGCGACACAACAGATGACCTGATTGCCAAGGCCAAAGAGGTGAATCCCCGCCCCTCCAAACGGGAGATGGATATGCTTCTGACCGCCGGTGAGCAGATGTCTGCTTCGCTTCTCGCCATGACCATCGAGCGGATGGGGTTCCCCGTCGTTTCGCTTCTCGGCTGGCAGGCAGGCTTTCTTACAGATACGTCTTACGGTTCCGCCCGCATTAAGCGCGTGACGCCCGACCGTATCAAGAAAGAACTGGATAAGCGCAACATCGTGATCGTTACGGGCTTTCAGGGAATCAACCGCTACAACGACATGACCACTCTGGGGCGCGGCGGCTCCGATACCAGCGCCGTTGCGATTGCGGCTGTCATGCACGCGGATCTGTGCCAGATTTATACCGACGTGGAGGGCGTGTACACCGCCGATCCGCGCAAAATCAAAAACGCAAAGAAAATTGATGTCATTTCTTACGACGAAATGCTGGAGCTGGCCACGCTCGGCGCGCAGGTGCTGAACAATCGCTCTGTGGAAATGGCGAAAAAATATAATATTGAGCTGGAAGTTCTGTCCAGTTATAACCGGGTACCGGGTACGATTGTGAAGGAGGCAACCAAAATGGAAAAAATGTTGATCAGCGGCATTGCAAAGGATGACGGGGTAGCCCGTGTAGCGATTATCGGAGTTCCGGACCGTCCCGGTTTGGCCTTTAAGGTATTTTCCAAGCTTTCTGCAAAGAACGTGAATGTCGATATTATTCTGCAGTCCATCGGCCGCAACGGCACAAAGGACATCAGCTTCACTGTTTCTGAGGATCACCTGCAGGCCACTATGGAGGTTCTCACCCCCTATGTGGAGCAGATTGGTGCTTCCAGTGTTGTATATGACGAGGACGTCGCAAAGGTTTCCATTGTCGGTGCAGGTATGGAGACACACCCCGGCGTAGCCGCGATGATGTTCGAGGCCCTGTTTGAGTCCAATATCAATATCCAGATGATCTCCACCAGCGAGATCAAGATTTCGGTTCTGATCGAGCGCAAAGACGCCGACAAGGCGGTTGCGGCGATCCACAACAAGTTCTTCCCCGAAGTCGTCGATCAATAAGCCTCCTTAATACTGTCCATAGCTGCCGATTGGGCGGCGTGGGCGGAAAAGACCGGCTCCGAAGCATGCGCGAAAGCGTCTGCCTCGGAGCCGGTCTTGATTTTTATCCTGTGCTGCTGTAAATGCGTTATGATTGTATTGCCGCTGCGTTTATTCCCGTTCCGCCGCCCGTGCAGCCGCTGCCGCGCGTACACGCTTCCATTTGCGGATTTTCGAGCGGAAGGTCTGAAACGGAGCGGCTGAATTAATGTGAATCCACCTCGCCATCGGCCAGTTGAGCTTGTCGCCCGTCCAACGGCGCGCGCCCTGCACGAAAAGCTCCTGCTCCGTCAGGTTTGTCACCCAACCCACAAAGGCGGCTTCCTCTTCGGCCAGTCGGTTTCGCAGCTCCCGCAGAGAAAGGCCGCCGCTGCTGCGGTAAAATTCTGCATACAGCTTGCCCAGCCGGTTCCATTTGTAGCCCGGCGCGGGCACCTCGGGGGTCTGGCCCGAAAGCTCCGTCTTGTCCCAGCCCCTTACCAGTGGCAGCCAGCCGATCTGGTAGGCCAGCATCTCCGCTGGGGTTTTGTCCACTTCCGGCAGGCGCAGGTCTTTGTCCTCTTCCGGAATTCCTTCAAACTCGGCGTCAAAAAGCCGGTAGTTTCGGTCGATGGCGTCGAGCAATTCCTCTTTGCTTTTGTAATCGTAGATCGCCAAGCGATGCGCCTCCGTTCCTTATGCTTCCGGCGTCTGCCCGTAGATGCCCTGTACGACGACCTCGCCGGAATTGATCTCTATGCGTTCGCCGTCGCTGGTCTGCACCACCAGCTCGCCGCCATCGGTAATATCCACCGCCGTGCCGATGATTTTCTCGTGTCCCCGAGTCGCGCCTACCGTACGGTTCAGCGAAACGCAGCTTTCTTTATAAGCCTGCAGCCAGCGGCTGCTTCCCTCAATAAAATATTCCAGATAGAGTGCCTCAAATTCCTTTAATATCTGCTGCAGCAGCGTCACGCGCGAAACCGGCGCTCCGGTTTCAAGATGCAGAGAGGTCGCTTTTATCTTCAGCTCCTCGGCGAATCCTTCGTCGTTGACGTTCACGCCGATGCCGACAACCGCAAAATGAACGCGGTCGATTTCGGCAGTCATTTCCGTTAAAATGCCGCATACCTTTTTGCTGCCGATGACGATGTCGTTCGGCCACTTGATTTTCGCTTCGCATCCGGTCAAAGTATGAATTGCCCGGCTGACGGCCAGCCCCGCCAGCAGCGTCAGGTTCGAAACCTGCGGGGGCGCGGCATCGGGGCGCAGCAATATCGTAAACCAAAGACCCGATTTCGGCGGGCTTTGCCACGGGCGGCCCAGCCGGCCTTTCCCGCCATTTTGCTGTTCCGCCACAAACACGGCTCCGTGTGGAGCGCCCTTGTGTGCCTGGCGCTTTGCCTCCTCGTTCGTGGAGTCGATTTCTGCAAAAACGGATACGGTTTGTCCAAATGCTTCGGTCGAAAGACCGCTTTGTATCTCGGTGGGGGTCAGCGCGTCGGAGGAATTCAGAATGCGGTAGCCGCGGTTCGTCACCGATTCGATCACATAGCCGCTCTCGCGCAGGCTGTTGATGTTCTTCCATATTGCGGAACGCGAAATTCCCAAGCGCCGGCTCAACTCCTCGCCGGAAAGGTAATCTTTGCTCTCTTTTAAATATTGAAGGATAATGTCTTCCTTTTTCATATCGTTTTCTCCGTCCTTTTTCATCCGGTTCTGTTTCCATTATAGACTGTTTTCCCCCGGATAGGCAAGCACAGAAAGGCAAACTGCAGAATTTTCGAAAAAGCATGGGAGTTTTTTGCAATTAGTGCTATAATAACCTCACGGCGCAAGCCAAACGAAGCCAAAGCTTCGGGCGTCCGAGAGAGCATCGAAGTATGAGGACTCTGCTTTAAAGAACTGCATTTTAGGAAAGAGAATAGTCTTATGGTTGTTATCGTGCTATAATATAGAGAGTATTTGAATGTCTCAGCGAGTTTTCTCCTTCCAACATCAGGGGTGTGTTCGGGACAGAATAGGTTGTTTTTCTGTTTTTTGTGATGTGTGTGCAGGCGCGGCCTGCGCAAGCAGAAACCCTACGCGGGGGCACCCGCTGAAAATTATCTCTTTCTATCAAGATAAAAAAAGAAAAGACTTACCCCACCGAGCGGGGCAAACCGACAAAAAAGAAATTCCCCGCAGCAAAGCCGCATGAAAAGATTTTCTTCCTTTTTGAAAATAAAAGAGGGAATGTCTCGGCCTGAGTGGAAAGCCCTATGCAAGCAGAATCCCTGCGGGGATTCTCCGCAAAAGAAAAATTGCTCTGAAATAATGAACTGAGGAGGGATACGGTATGGACGTACGGCCCGGTGATATTTTACAGATGAAAAAGCCGCATCCCTGCGGCAGTAAAGAATTTGTGGTGCTGCGCGCCGGCATGGATTTTAAAATCCGGTGCAGGGGCTGCGGGCATGAGGTAATGGTTCCGCGCCTGAAATGCGAAAAAAACATCAAGAAGATTCTGCGCGAAGAAACGCAGGATACCTTGTAGCTGCCTTGCTGATCACTCTGTTTGATTCCATATTAGGTAAGGTGGTAGCAAAATGTTTGAAAATCTGACCGTGTTTGTCAACCGGCTGGAGGAGCTGAATCAGCGCATGTTTGACCCCGTCGTCGCGGCGGATGCCAAAGGATATGCCGAGCTGATGAAGGAATATAAAAATCTGGAACCGATCGTGGAAAAATACCGCGAATATTTGAAAGCGGTGCAAACGGTGGAGGATTCCACCGAAATGCTCGGCGAGTCCGGCCTTGAGCGCGAGATGAAGGAAATGATCCAGCAGGAGCTGGACGATGCCAAGGATCAGGTGGAGAGAACGGCAGAGGAGCTGAAAATTCTGCTTCTGCCGCGCGACCCGAACGACGAGCGCAATGTGATTATGGAAATCCGTGGCGGCGCGGGCGGCGAGGAAGCAGCGCTGTTTTCGGCGCGGCTGTTCCGCATGTACAGCATGTACGCGACCCGGCGCGGCTGGAAAACCGAGCTTTTGAACGTCAACGAGACCGAGCTGGGCGGGTATAAGGAAATCAGCTTTCAAATTACGGGCGACGGAGCGTATTCGCGCCTGAAATATGAAAGCGGCGTTCACCGGGTACAGCGCGTGCCCGAAACGGAAACGCAGGGCCGCATCCATACCTCTACCGCAACAGTGGCCGTTCTGCCCGAGGTGGACGACGTCGAAATCGAGATCAACCCCACCGATCTGCAGATCGATACCTATAGGGCCAGCGGCGCGGGCGGCCAGCACGTCAACAAGACGGAGTCGGCCATCCGCATTACGCACCTGCCCACGGGCACGGTGGTGGAATGCCAGGATGAACGAAGCCAGTTTAAAAATAAGGACAAGGCCATGAAGGTTCTGCGCTCGCGCCTGTATGAGGCAAAGCAGCGGGAGCAGGACGCACAGGTGGCACAGCAGAGAAAATCCCAGGTTGGCACGGGCGACCGCTCCGAGCGGATCCGCACCTATAATTTCCCGCAGGGGCGGCTGACCGATCACCGGATCGGCCTGACCATTTACCGGCTGGAGGAAATGCTCAGCGGCGATCTCGATGAAGTGATCGACGCGCTGATCACTGCGGACCGTGCCAGACAGCTGGAGGAAACAATCGATCGTCAGGAGTAATCAAAGCAAAGTCATGGAACAGCAAAGTAAAACCCTGCGCCTTTCGGCGGACAGGGCAGAAGAGATACAAACAGCGGGCAATTTGCTCAAAAACGGCGGCCTTGTGGCGATTCCGACCGAAACGGTGTACGGCCTTGCGGCCAACGCGCTCGACGGCCGGGCCGTTGCCGCCATTTTTGCCGCCAAGGGGCGGCCGATGGACAATCCCCTGATCGTCCATATTTCACAGCTCGACCAATGGGCGGCGCTCGTCAGCGAGATTCCGCCGCGTGCGATGGAGCTGGCAAACCGGTTCTGGCCGGGGCCGCTGACCATTATACTGCCGAAGTCGCCGCTCATTCCCGATGAGGTGAGCGCCGGGCAGGCGACGGTTGCGGTGCGTTTTCCATCCCATCCGGTGGCCCGCGCGGTCATCGATGCGGCAGGTGTGCCACTGGCGGCGCCGTCGGCGAATCTGTCCGGCAGCCCGAGCCCGACCGAGGCGCAGCATGTGCTGGCCGATCTCGACGGCAGAATCGACGCCGTTCTGGATGGCGGTCCGTGCCGCGTAGGAGTGGAGTCGACGGTGATCACGCTGGCGCAGGAGGTTCCGCGCCTGCTGCGCCCAGGCGGAATTACGCCGGAGCAGCTTTCGCAGGTGCTGGGCCGGGTCGAGGTGGACCCCGCCGTGATGAATCCGCTGGCAGCGGGAGAAAAAGTTCTTTCCCCAGGTATGAAGTATAAGCATTATTCGCCGAAAGCCAACGTAATTTTGGTAAAGGGAAATCTTTCGGCGTATTCAGAGTATGTCAACAGCCGCGCAGGGGAGGGTGTGTTCGCTCTGTGCTACGACGGCGAGCAGGAAGCGCTGCGCGTGCCCGCGGTCGCCTATGGCGCAAAACAGGACGCCGCCGGGCAGGCCCGGCACCTGTTCGATGCGCTGCGAAAGCTGGACCAGATGGGTGCGAAGGTCGTGTATGCCCGCAGCCCGCAGCCGAAAGGCGTGGGTCTTGCCGTGTATAACCGGCTGATTCGCGCGGCAGGATTCGAGGTGGTAGAGCTTGGCTGAATCTGTGATTATCGGTTTGACCGGCCCGACCGGAGCGGGGAAATCCACCGTGGCGGGTATTTTGGGCGAGCTTGGCTGCGCCGTGATCGACTGCGATCAAACGGCCCGACAGGTGCTTGTCGACTGCGAACCGTGCGTACGGGAGCTGCGGCAGGAATTCGGCGACGATATTGTGGGGGAAAACGGCAGCGTAGACAGAGCGCTTCTGGCGCGCCGCGCCTTTTCCTCTCACGAAAAAACACACCGGCTCAACGAAATCACCCACCCGTGGATTTTGCGGCGGGTGCAGAAGGAAATCGACGAGTGGAAAGCTGCGGGCAAGGAGTTCATCATTGTCGACGCGCCGCTGCTGTTCGAAAGCGGAGCCGAGAAGCTCTGCGATAAAATCCTGGCGGTAATCACGCCGCTGCCCGTCCGGCTGGAACGCATCATCCGGCGGGATAATATCGACCATGAAATGGCTCTATCGCGCATCCGGGCCCAGCAGGAGGATGCCTATTATACGGAGAGATCCGATGCCTGTCTGAGAGGGGATGAAGATCCCGGGGAACTGCGGCGGCAGGCAGCTGCTCTTCTGGAAAGGTGGCGCAGATGAAAATCGTTTCCACGCGGACGAAGCGGGGCGGCAGAGCTAAAAAAATAGTGGGTGCCTCGCTGATTCTGCTTTTTTTAACGGCAGTTGGATATTTTTTTCTGGCAAACGGCTACGAAATTTTTATGAAACGCCAGTATCCGCTGGGGTATCAGGATATCATAGAGAAAGAAGCGGAAAACTATCATCTGGAGCCGGCTTTGGTGTACGCGGTGGTCAAGGCCGAAAGCAATTTCGACCCGGACGCCAAATCCCGCGCGGGAGCCGTGGGGCTGATGCAGATGACGCCCGCAACGTTTGAGTGGCTGCAGACAAAGCTCCCAGAGCAGGACGCCATGGATGAGACCTCGCTGTTAGACCCGGCAACCAACATCAAATACGGCTGCTATCTGCTGTCGATGCTCAGCTCGATTTATTCAGACCGAACGACCGCGCTGTGTGCGTATAATGCCGGAATGGGAACGGTAGACCGCTGGCTTTCTGACCGGTCCGTTTCTCCGGATGGGGTCACGCTGAGTAAAATCCCTTATCCCGAAACTGCGCACTACACCGAGGCCGTGATCAAGAATTATGAAATCTATCAGGAATTATATGATTTTTAGTCCTGTTTCAGATAGATCCCCTGAATTGCAGCAATCCAATGACAAAATAAGCATGTTGCCGAAAAAGGCGATTTCTTCTCCGCCGTGGCGGGAGGAAAATCAATCCCATTTGAAAAGCGATATGGCTTAATATGACGAAGGAGGTTTTTGATATGGCGAAGAAAGAAGAAAAAAAGACGAGCAAAAAAGAAGACGGAAAGCCTGAAAAAAAATCCGCCGCAGAGGAAAAAACTGAGGTGGACCGTCTGCGCGAGGAGCTTTTGATCAACCGCAAGAACGGCTTTTTCTCCGTAACCGACGAGCAGATCAAAGAGGCCGACGAATACTGCGAGGGCTATAAAGAATTTCTAGATCTGTGCAAAACAGAGCGCGAATGCGTAACGTACGCCATCGAAAAGGCTGAAAAACGCGGTTTCCGCGAGCTGGATTCCGACGCGGTGTATCACCCCGGCGATAAGGTGTATTTCAATAACAGGGGCAAATCCATTATTTTGGCGGTAATCGGCAAAAAGGGCTGCCGCGAGGGCGTGCGTATTTCTGCCGCGCACATCGATTCCCCCCGCCTCGATTTAAAGCCCTATCCGCTGTATGAATCCAACGATCTGGCGCTGCTCAAGTCTCACTATTACGGCGGCATCAAGAAGTACCAGTGGACGGCCATTCCGCTCGCGATGCACGGCCGCGTTGTGAAGAAGGACGGCAGCTTCGTCGACGTGCGCATCGGCGAGGAGCCGGGCGAGCCGCAATTCTGCGTGACAGACCTGCTGCCGCATCTGGGCGCCGAGCAGATGTCGAAGCCGCTGGCAAAAGCGATCGAGGGCGAAAACCTGAACATCCTGGTGGGCAGCCGCCCGGTTCGTACAGAAACCGGTAAGGGCGAAAGCCTGTTTAAGCTTAATGTGATGCGCCTGCTCAATGAAAAATATGGGATCACCGAAGAGGACCTTGTTTCCTCCGAAATCGAGTTTGTACCTGCCTGGCACGCGCAGGACATGGGCTTTGACCGCAGCATGATCGGCGCTTACGGCCACGACGACCGCGTGTGCGCCTATCCGGCTTTGATGGCGATCCTCGACTGCAAAACCCCCGAGCATACCGCGATTACCGTTCTGGCGGATAAAGAGGAAGTCGGCAGCGAGGGCAACACCGGCCTGAATTCCTCGTTCCTGCGCTACTTTGTGGAAACGCTGGCCCAGCAGGACGGCGTGGAAGCAAGAGATGTGTTTACCCGTTCTCAGTGCCTGTCGGCGGACGTCTGCGCGGCGTATGATCCCATTTATGCCAGCGCATACGAACCGGCCAACTCCTGCTACCTGAATAACGGCGTTTCCGTGATGAAGTACACCGGCTCGCGCGGCAAGTCCGGCACCTCCGACGCTTCCGCGGAATTTATGGCTCAGGTGCGCAATCTGCTGTTTCAGAACAACGTTCTGTGGCAGACCGGTGAGCTTGGCAAGGTGGATGCGGGCGGCGGCGGAACCGTTGCCATGTTCATCGCAAACCTGAACGTAGACGTTGTAGACGTCGGCGTTCCGGTGCTTTCGATGCATGCACCGCTGGAGGTTACCGCAAAGCTCGATATCCACATGGCATACCGCGGCTTTAAGGCGTTCTTTGAAACACCCATCGGAAAATAACAGTAAACCATCCGGCAATCGGGTGGGGAGGGGCTCCCCTGCTAAGGGAGTCCCTTTTTGCGTTTGGCGCAGAAATCGGGCGAAACAGGGGACTGGCAAATCCAAAAATCCTGTGCTAAAATAGAATTCAAAAGAACCGGTTTCTGTTCGCGTCGAGGCCGGGGGCGGAAATGAAAATCATTGTAGAAAATCAATTTGGGGAGAATGCGTGTGAAGCAATTTCAGGGAGCGGTTTTTGATTTGGACGGGACACTGCTGGATTCCATGGGGGTATGGGAGCAGATCGACCGGGACACCTTGGGCCGCCGGGGAATTCCGGTGCCGGAGGATTATGCGCAGGCGGTGGCTTTGCTTGGCTTTTGGCAGTCGGCGGAGTATACGATTCGCCGGTTCGGGCTGCCCGACACGCCGCAGCAGCTGACGGAGGAATGGCATCAGATGGCGCAGGATGCGTACCGCTTTCGCGTGGAGCTCAAACCCGGGGCCAGGGAGTATCTTTCCCGCCTGCGGGGGCAGGGCGTGCCGCTTTCTGTCGCGACCTCTTCCCATCGTGAGCTGTTTCTTCCCACGCTGGAGCGCCATGGGATTTTAGATTGGTTCGACGCGATCGTCACTGTGTCGGAGGTGAGCCGCGGCAAGGGTTTCCCCGACATTTATGAGGAGGCGGCACGGCGGATGCGGCGTCTGCCGCAGGAATGCGTCGTATTTGAGGATTTGCCGGATGCCCTGCGCGGCGCGCGGGACGGCGGCTTTTACACGGTGGGAGTGTTCGATTCTTACAGCAAGGACGAAGAAATGCGTCTGCGTCAGATGTCGGATCGCTTTATTTATGATTTTCGCGAGCTTCTGTAGCGTTTTTTCCGGCAGCAGGAGTTCCTTTTGCACAGTACGGCAGAAAATTCCCTCCTCCTGTTTTGGCAGAAAAGGGGATTGGATCGGATAATGAAAGCGATCTATAATTCGGCTTTGGTGGAAATCAAACAGCTTAACGATCATTTTGTTGAATCAAGAGCAATTTATCCCCTGCCTTTGGTGGGGGATAAATTGCTGCCTGAAAGCTGTAATGGTTATCGTTTAGAAAGGGTGTGGTTTTGATGCAAACAGAACAGATTCAAAAGGTAGTGATGGCCGGTGCGGGTACCATGGGAACCTCGATGGCGCAGATTTTTGCGGCGCACGGATACGATACGGTGCTCTACAATCACCGGGAGGCAACGCTCCAAAAGGCACGCCGCATGGTCGAGCTGAATCAGGAGGCTTTGGTACTGAGCGGGGAGCTGTCCCAGGCGGAATCGGATGCCGTAAAGGCACGCATTCAGCTGACTTCAGACGAATCCTGCTTTCAGGACTGCGACGTCGTTGTGGAATCGATCGTCGAGAATATGCAAGCAAAGCATCAGCTTTGGCAGAAAATCTCGGACCTTGCGCGCGAGGGTGCGATTCTGACCACAAATACCTCGGGGCTTTCCATTACCGAAATCGCAAAGGCCGTGCAGCGGCCCGAACGCTTTTGCGGCATGCACTGGTTTAACCCGCCGCACCTGGTACCGCTGGTAGAAGTGATCAAAGGGGAGAAAACGGGGGATCAGACGGCCCGCGTTGTGGCCGAGCTGGCAGAGCGAATCGGCAAAAAAGCCGTAACGGTCAAAAAGGATGCCAAGGGATTTATCGGTAACCGCCTGCAGACCGCGATTCTGCGAGAGGCTCTTCATATCGTGCAGTCCGGCATCGCCGACGCGGAGGATGTAGATAAGGCCGTAAAATACGGCATCGGGTTTCGGTATGCCTGCCTTGGCCCGCTCGAAACGGCCGATTTTGGCGGACTGGACATTTTTTATCATGTGGCGGAATATCTGGTGCCGGATTTGTACAGCTCACAAGAGGTGCCCGCTTTGCTGCGGGAAAAGTTTGAAAAGGGCGAGCTGGGTGTGAAAACCGGCAAGGGCTTTTACGATTACAGCGGCGATAAGGGGGAACAGGCGATCCGTGAGCGGGATGAGAAATTCATTCGTCTGTATCATGCACTATACCAGAAATGATGAAATAAGCTTATACAATCCATACCAACTACACCGCCGGTTTCTCCAAAAAGGAGTGTGTAAGCGGAGCGAGCACGAAGCACGAAGTGCTTGCTCCGCTTTTTCTGGCCAGTTGCCGGGTACTGCGGTGTGATTCCTGTCATTAGCTTTGATTCGGCCGCTCTGCTTTTGGGCGGCCGTTCTGGTTTTGCGCAGAGGTTCAAATTTTCTTTACAGTCTCTTCTTAAAACTCTCATTCAAACGCCATATTTCGTACATATCGCTCCGGTACACTGAAATCATCAAAAAACAATCTGTTGTTCCTTTCACATAAGATGTTGTCGGCGTTAAATTGCTTGCACGCTCCTCCTGTGAGGATCACAATACATTTTTCATCTTCCTTTCTGTGGAGCCGCCCTTTTCAAAAGGGCGGTTTTCCATATTGCGGCAGTCATTTCATCTTTAAAAATAGGAGCTTAACAGGCCGCGCGGCAGTCGGTTTTTATCAAGCGTCTGTGCATATCCCAATGGCCAGCGCCGATACTATGGGCGAGGTGATGATTGTGTCAAAACAGAGCGCATATTTTAAAGTGCCGGGGCTTGACGGAAAGCATGAGATCAAAAAAATCAAGCAGGGACTCGACGAAATCCCGGGCGTTTTATCCGTGAGTGCAAATGGCCAAAAGGATCAGGTTGCGGTCGATTACGACAGCAGCGGAACCAATGTATCCGCAATCGAAAAGCATCTGCGCAATATCGGCGTCGATGCCCAGCTGATCAGCAACCAGGATCACATCATGTGATGGATCATCCCGTCTTAAGCTGCTTTTGCAGCCTCAAAAACGCGATAGTGATTCCGCTTTCTTCTGCCGAATCCCTCACTGGCGGGCACGGATAAACTTCATGAATCTGTGCAAGCTAATTTTGAGGTGATAGTTGTGATGGAAAGCGGTACAAACGGTCTGATTTATCCTTTTGCTTTTCGGGATCTTTTCGGGAAGGACTCCGGCCTGGA
This sequence comes from Clostridium sp. MSTE9, assembly GCF_000277625.1. Taxonomy (NCBI): domain Bacteria; kingdom Bacillati; phylum Bacillota; class Clostridia; order Eubacteriales; family Clostridiaceae; genus Clostridium; species Clostridium sp. MSTE9. The sequence continues at coordinate 17,596 of NZ_AKFU01000003.1, read as the reverse complement.
GAATGTTTTTTTATCCTTGCCGGAGGATGCGCAAAAGGCGATACTCAAGGAAGAAATCCGTTCTGAAGCGGATCTTCAAGATTGTATTGAAAGATATAAACTGAAACAATAGCGAGGAAATCATATGGGACCCAAGAAAAATCAACGGATATGGCCTGCAGACGAAGACAGTGAAAAGCCGATTCCAGAGGATATTTATCCTGTCATCGACACCGATCTGGCACGGGATAATCTGGAAAACAACATTCCCGATGCGGATCTGCAGGATTTATGATTCCGCTTATCCAAAAAAAACAGTATGTATATAAAAACGCACTTCACAAAAGTGAGGTGCGTTTTTTGTGTGCAGGCCCAAGCTTAATGGAACAGGGACAGGGTGAGGAATAAGGTAGACATCAGGGAGGAAACAAGAGAAACTACGGTAATCTGTGTATTAATGGAAGGGCCCGCCGTATCTTTAAAAGGATCGCCTACTGTGTCGCCTACAACAGCAGCTTTATGTGCGCTGCTGCCTTTTCCGCCATTGTGCCCGGATTCGATGAATTTTTTGGAGTTATCCCAAAGCCCGCCGGCGTTGCTCATAAACAGAGCCAGCAGAAGTCCGCTGACGATGTTTCCGGTCAAAAATCCGCCGATGGCTTCCACACCGCCGACAAAGCCGACGATAATGGTAGAAAGAATCGCCATCAGTCCGGCAGGGATCAATTCTTTGAGAGCACCGTGCGTGGCAATTTCAATGCACTTGTCATATTCGGGCTCCACATTGGGGTCTCCTTCTTTCAGGCCGGCGATTTCCCGGAACTGACGGTGGATTTCCGCTATCATTCTTTGCGCGTTGCGGTCAACACCCAGCATCAGCATAGCACTGAATACCGCAGGGATCGATGCGCCGACCAGCATTCCGAAAAAGACCGTGGGATTCATGATGTCGAAGCCGGTAATCGGGACAAATCCGGCGATAGAAGCTCCCGCTTCATTTACTTCGCTGATAAAGGCCCCCAACAGCGCAATGACTGTCAGGCCGGCCGCGCCGATCGCAAAGCCCTTGGTTACCGCTTTTACGGTATTTCCGGCACTGTCCAGCGAATCGGTAATATCGAGGACCTCGTCCCCTAAATCGCCCATTTCAGCCAGTCCGCGGGCGTTGTCAACAATCGGGCCATAGGCATCGTTCGAGATGATCATTCCCACGATGGAGAGCATACCCACTGCCGACATCGCGATTCCAAACATGGGGTAGCCGCCGCCCAGAGGCTCGCAGATTTTGTAAGCGGCCAAAGCGGAAATGCCGATGCCGATCATAGCGGGCAGGGTGCTGATGAATCCATAGGATACGCCGGAAAGAATGGTAAAGGCCGGGCCGGTTTCAGAGGCATTCGCAACCTGATGCACCGGAGGCTTTGTGTCGTCAGTAAAATAGTCGCTGGCGATGCCGATCACGACGCCGACCAGCAGGCCGATGATGCTGGCGCCCCAGATTCTCCATTCCAGATCGAAAAACCAGGTGGCAAGTGCGGTTAAAACAGCAAAGATAGCGGTGGTGACATATGTACTGCTATTTAAGGCTCTGGTCGGATTCCCGTTTTTCCCCATTCTGGCGGTTGCCACGCCGATGATCGAGGCTAACAGGCCGATCGCCGCATAGCAGAATACGGTAGCGGAATTTTGAGAGCCGCCTGCGGCCTTATCCAAAGAAACAGCCATTACCAGCGCCGCGGCCATAGAGGCGACGTTCGAATCAAACAGGTCCGCGCCCATACCGGCAACATCTCCCACGTTATCGCCGACGTTGTCTGCAATGACGGCCGGATTGCGGGGATCATCCTCCGGGATTCCAAGCTCGACTTTGCCCACCAGGTCGGCGCTGATGTCTGCCGTCTTGGTGAAAATACCGCCGCCCGCCTTTGCGAACAGAGCAAGGGAGCTTGCGCCGAAGCTGAAGCCTAACAGGGAAGTGGTGTTGTTCGTCAGAAAGAATACCAAAGAAACGCCGAGCAAAGTGCTGCCGACGACGGCCATGCCCATCACAGCGCCGCCGCGGAATCCGCACATGAAAGAGGGCTGGATTCCCTTTTGTGCCGCTTCGGCTGTCTTTTTGTTGGCAATGGTTGCGATTTGAATCCCGATTTTACCCGCCGCGGCAGAAAATACGGTACCGGCCAGGTAAGAAATCATCATGATGATATTGGGGATTACATTGCCTGTCCAAACAGGGGAAGGAAGAAACAGAAAGATCAGGACAGCCGCCGCCCCGGCGAATTTTGCCAGCACGGTGTATTCTTTTTTTAGGAATGTATTGGCACCGCCGCGAATCAATTCGCCGATTCTGGCGATTTGTACATTCGAGGATGGCTGTCGTTCAACCCATTTATACAGCCACACAGCGAAGAGGAAAGAGCATAAAGATACGATCACAGAAACAGCCAGGAATAGATTTACATTGTTTTTCACAGAATGTCAACTCCTTGCTTTGTTAAAAAAAAATCGAAATTGCCCATATTGTATCACAGTTGGTGTCCGTAAACTATCTTAAAAAAACCTAATTATAAAATTATTAATTGTGTATTTTTCTGATTTTTTTTGAATTATCGAAATATAAACCAAACTTTTCATCAGAATTTTGACATTGCTGCATTTTCCATATTTCTGATCAGAAATATTTTCTGCCCTGTATGTGCGAAAAGATATACCTGAATTTTTGATGTTTATATTTCTTTGAGACAAACAAAAACAGTACAATCCTTTGAAGGATTGTACTGTTTTTTGTTGCCGATTTCAGTGTGGAATTACCTGAAACGCTCCTTACGAAATACCTCAATTGTTGCAATCACAATTATTTCCTTCTCGTTTGTGATGAAAGACGGATGATCTGTGCACACTAAGATCGAGGTGATAAAAATGAATAGTCAATATGATCAGAATGCCGAGATGCCGGCAGGATTGAGAATGGCGCTCACGGGAAATCTGGAAGCGTTGAACAGATTTTCGAATATGTCGCAGTTAGCGCAGGAATCTTTTATTTACGGGGCAAGACAAGTTTCCTCAAAAGAAGAAATGCAGTCATATGTGAACAATCTTGTGGAAGGCTCATATCAGGGATGAGCCTTCCTTTTTTATCATATTTTATCATAAGCCCGCATTTGCTCGTTGCTAGTGTGAGTTTGTATTGTTTCATTTCTAATCTCATTGACAACAATGTCCATCGTGTTACAATTCAAGTAAGGCATTGAAAATAGAAATATTAATATAACGGAGTTAATGAATTAGCCTCCAAATAAATAAATCGAGGAAATAGTTCGTTTTACTATCTACCACAATTTCAGGATCATAATTGTCCGTATTTGCTACCAAAAACGCAGCCATGTGATCCACGGCGCACTTAGGCTGTTGCATGTTAACTCTTCGAAGATGGTAGAAAAGCTTTACGGAAAAAAGGAAACCACCACTCTGCAGCGTTTTTGATGGATACCTACATTCATCTTTTGAAAAATAAATGAAGCGGCGGGGATTTTATGAAACTACCAAAAAGAAAAGAAAGACTAACACAACTTTTAGAAGAGTATCAGATATGGTTTAAGACGATATTATCCTTTGCATTGACTGGCGCTGCTATCGCAGTGAGCATAGCTTCATGTAGTGTAGCAAGTTATCAGAATTACCTTACTGAATTGGCGATGAAAACAACAAATCTTGAAAAGCAACCTTTCTTTTCAATCAATAATAGATACAACCCAGATAACATGGAATATTCATATGAAATCATTAGGAAGGGCGGTGAAATAAGGCAAGCAAACGTTAAGATCGAACCGATTTTACACTTTTTTATCATCCATGAACGGAAAGCTTATCAGGATGAATTTGTTTTATTACATAATTATTATAGTTTCCACAACGGGGAAGACGATGATACCCTAATTGTTTTTAACGATAGAATGGTTAACAACGAGCATTCAAATGAATACTTTCAATCATATATGGGTTACTATAGAAACAATGTTGGAGATTATTATGTTTCAAGAATAATTTATCAGGTAACTGTCGTCTACTATAACTACAAAAACGAGAAGGTAGAAAAGGTTTTTATGCTCAATCGAGCCGCCGAAATGATCATCAAAGAAAATGTATTGTTGTTTATTGATGATGAGCTTTTAGATAAATACGAGCTTGCTTTCAACAAGGGAGTAGTACAGGAGTTTGTCACGCCTAATTATTCAGCAGATGAAATAGTAAAACATATAAAGAGTTTTATTGACGAATATGCGATTCGAAATGGGGCAGTCAATAAGCGGTCAACGTAATAAAAAGCTCGGAATTCGATTGCTTCCGGTCGTCTGGCAACAACCTATAAAGGATAATCAAGTGATAATGTTTGATTCTATATGAGGAATAAAGCAAAATCCGAATCCAATAAAAGGATTCAGATTTTGCTTTATCTGTTTTCAGAAGTATTACCTTACCCACAAATTCAGAATTTTGCCTCATTCATATTCAAGATGATTTAATCACTTAACTGAACAAGAGTTAAAGAGCGGTTTATATAACCTAAAACAGGAAAATCTGTACTAATACTTACGCCTACTTCATCTCCTGCTGTTAGGGAAGCTTGAACGACAAACGTTGAACTGCTTCGATTAGATATCTTAAAGAAAGTAGTAGTGTCACCAAAAATCGGTGTACCATTGACCGTGATAATAGCATTCAGATATGGTTCATCTGGATCTGGATCTGTGGTGGCTTCAGCGTTAATAGATATCGTGATTTGATAAATTCCGCTTTCTCCTGCCACTAATTCATTGCCCGATACACTGACTGTGACAGTATCCGATAAGGGTCCGACCACGCTGAATGGTACGGGTGTGAGTGTTGCCCCAGGTGTCTCAACACTACTTCCTCGTAAAGACCCGAAAGCCAAGACGACTTCTCCGGTGGGGCCAGTGGGACCTTCCGGACCGGTTGGGCCAGTGGGACCTTCCGGACCGGTTGGACCGGTGGGACCTGTCATGCCCGTATCATCTGTTCCCATTACAGCCAGAGAGGCTTTGATTGGGACAACGGTTGAATAATAAATCGTAGCGCTGCTGCTATTCCTCAGTTCTACGGTTACAGGCGCTGCTACCACCTCTATGACGCCAACTCCGACTACTTCACCTGTTTTAATGGGAGAATTACCGATTATGACATCTCCCTGCGATGAAACCAGCGAAAATCCGGCTCCGATGGTCGATACAGAGGATTGTGTGGCTACCCACCAATCAAATTCATATGTGCCTGCTTCTTGTATTGTGATAACGCCAGTGGCATTGTTGTAACTGATATTCCCAACAGAAATCAGTGTTGAATCAAAGATGACGTTTGTGTTAGATTCAACGGTTCCCGTTGTTAAGCGTTCAACCTGCAATGATATACTCATAAAGGTACCCTCCTATGAATCATTTTATGTTGCCAAGCTGGATTCGTGTATAGCATCTTAGTGAGCGTTCAGATTAGAACATTATTATGGTCACATACTTTGGGAAAGGAATACTTTTATGACAAAGCGCGATTACTACCGTGACGTCTACTTTCTAAAAAAGGAAGCTAAGCGGCTACAAATTGAAGATGACAGCTTCTGAAAGAGCAGGCATTCTGTCGCTCTGCTCCTTTCCAAACTCATCCCAGGCTTACCCACAATAACGTATTTGTGGGATCATTCCTCCCGATCAAGAAGGAAGAATTCAAAAACATTCCTAAACAATAAAGGCGGAATGAATGAAGAAGGTACAAAATATAGATTTCTTTTTCTACAGTGATCGGTCCATATAGGCAGCTCGAATTCAAGACACCCTATCCGGCTCAAATCGAATCAAAAATTAACCTTCTGCGGTGAATAAGGATCTTCTGTTACAGGTGTGGGTGAATCTTCTGCACAAGCCATAGACAGCAGTCTAAAAATCACTCTGCCTGTGGAGACAGCTATCGTCACCGTATCTGATAGCAGTGTAAGGATCACTCTCGATAATCAGATGCACATTTTCGAGCGATTTTATAAGACGGACAAAGCCCGTGACCATGCTTCGGTGGAAATGTACTTGGATTGCCACTGGTAAAAAATTATAGAGCTGTATGGGGTACATCACAGCAGATAGTAAATTGGGGACAGGCTTGTTTTCAGCGTGCCTTTACCGATCAAAAAATGATTAGTGCGTTTACATTGTGTTTAACTACAATTTAACCTCTGTTTAATTTGCGGCTGTAAAATGCAATCATCAAATGAAACGCAGGCTTTTTTGTGCAGTCAATTGTAAATGTAAGGCCTTGTAAAAAAACATAATAAGACAAAGGAAGCGGCGGATAATGGGATCGATTCCACGGTGAACAAGAAGAAATTTTTCACCTTTCTTGGCCCGAACGGAGCGGGAAAACTACGGTTATATCCAATCCAGACCACTATTTTCTGCAAAATCAGCGGTGAGGTTAACATCGCGGGCTATGATGTATAAAGGGAAGCGAAACATGTGCGTGAGAAAGTAGGGGCTCTATTCCAGCACCCCAGCCTTGACATGCAGCTTACCGCAGAAGAAAACATTTGCTTTCAATCCATGTCTGCATGGGATGTACAGCTATAGTCCGGCCTTTTGGATAGTGCCAGCCGATTGTCGTAGGCGAGTGAATGAGCTGGTTGAAATCATTGGAATACAGGATGCTCTGTCTGGGACGATTAAGAAGCTATCCGGCGGCATACAGAGCAAGCTGAAGATTATCCGTTGATTCACACATCGAAAATTCTCTTTCTCGACCAGCCGGCGCAAGGCTTGAATGCAATAAGCCGCAGAAACCTGTGGAAATAGATCGACGTGTTCGGCGTGAATTTGGAACGGCAGTATGCGCAGTCGTATATGTCGGAGTACCAGAATAGACAGGGTTACATTGTTTAACCCGGTCATAAATTGTGCCGCCATTGCCGCACTGAGGGTGGTTTGCCTGATTATCGGTTGTTACCTCTTTGCAAGCTTGGAAAAGAAAGGTGACTCACACCGTCTGGTGGATTCGCCCTCGCTTGGAAGGCGATCGCCAGCATAACGTAAAGGGAGGTGAAGGAGTATGAACCAGCTTACAAAATCGCAGGAAAACTACATAAAAATCATATATGAGCTTTCTTTGCATGAAGGCGCAGTTCATATATCCGATATTGCTGCCAACCTCGAAGTATCAAAGGCCAGCGCCAGTGTAGCCGCAAAGTCACTGGAAGAGAAAGGGCTTGTATGGCGGGATGCTGGTCGGCTGGTTTACCTTACCCATAAGGGCCAAAAGCAGGCAATGTCCGTTTTAGACAAATTTTGGATCATCAATGACTTTCTGATCAACGAGCTTCAGGTTGATTCCAATACTGCATATCTGGATGCCCATGCACTGGAACATGTGGTAAGTGAGGAAACGATATGTGCTTTGCGTCGGTTTCTGGACGAACAAAAAAGCCCGGATGCAAACGATATGCTCCGGGCCGAGTAATCTTAAATTTTTTGTCTTAGCTGTACGGATACTCCATCGGGATCATAGACATAAAAATATCGACTTTGGGCATCGGGATTTCGAATATCCGAAGGATTTAGTCCTTTGCTCTGTGCAAGTTCATGCATCGCGTCCAACTTATCCGTTACAAAGCATATGAAAAAACCTTTGCCTTCAAATTTCTGCATCTGCGGTGCATAGACTAATTCAATTTCCGTTTCCCCATTTCCATTTGACAAAAAGGCCAGTTCTGCAGGCCCGTCTTTAAAACGGCGAGAAATTGTCAGCTCCGTGATTGTCTCATAAAATTCAATAGATTCCTCAAGGTTTTTGACCATCAAAGTCAGTTGTCTGAAATACATAATCATACCTCCCTTTTGTTACATAATAGAACAAATTTACAGATTATTCTACGACAACAATGTAAACAGAATTTAAATTCATTCCATATAACCATCTGAACATTTTGTAATTGGCTTTAGCAGTTGGAATATTTCTCTTGACTCGTTATGGTATGAGATCAATTTTCATATCAATTAATAAGTGGAGGAGTAGGTGAAAAAATGTCAGTATTGATCCAAATATTTTTAACGTATCTGCTGCTTGCCTGCGATAACGTGGTCATTATCGCGAGTGCGACAAAGAGCTTACAACCCAGACGGTCAAATCTTTTGCGCCTTTTAGGTATTTGTCTGGCACCACTGCTGGTGCTATTATTTATATGGCTAACAAGTTTTTTGTTAAATATGTCATGGATGCATATCCGTATCCTTGGAGGCGTATTGCTGATCTATGTTAATTATAATATGTTACGCCACATTGATAATAACGAAGGAAGAACCGTTAAAAATGAAGGGATAGCGGTGGCACTCCTGTCTATCCTTGCCGCTAATATTACCTTGAGTTTGGAAAGCAGTATATCTATTTTATCTATTGTTACCAAGAATGGAGCGTTGTTAGGAGGAAAAGAAGTAGGGCAAATTGTCATCGCGCTCTTAATCAGTCTGCCTATCCTTTTATTGTTCGGCAAAACCGTATCAAAGTTGATGGACAAATACAAAATAATTACTTATTTATGTTCCGGATACTTGGTGTTCATGGCCCTGCAAATGATTTTTGACGATGAATCTGTTCGGATATTTTTTCATTCCATAAATTTTACTTTAACGACACTTACCGCTGTGCTAATTGGGATATTGGTTATTGCCGCAAGCGTATTCACACGCTCCCCAAAGCCTTTTGGTTCCCCGAAGCGGCGGAAAAATCTGGTTATTCTTGGGTTTGCGACTGTGGCATACGCAATGTTTACTATTATAAGAATAACTTACCTAAGCACCGATCCCATCATTGACGGTACAAAGTTTTATGCGGAGCAAATGCTTGGCTTTGCTCCTTGCGGCGCAAACGCGATTTACACGCTTTCTACTCCACCGCATCTGCTTTCAGTTTTTATGATTTTCCTGTCTGGTATTCTTTTGGGAGACTCAGCCTCCGAACGGCTGTCACTCAGGCAATACATACGCCGGTTCAAACAGTCTGTTATTTGCATGCTGCTGCTGATAACTTTTTATGTACTGTTTTGTACAGTCGGCCTGACCAATACTTTAGGATTTGGCTCTTTCAATCCATGGAGCCTTGTAAATTTCTTGCTGCAGGTTATTGTACTGATAATCTATATGTCCATTTTCTTTTTCATACGGTCTTTCAGCAAAATCAAAGCCGCAGGCACATTCGGCTGCCTGTTGTTTCTCTTATTAGAAAGCATGTTCACCGAGATTTTTTGGCATATAAAGCCGTTACAATTTCTCTTGATCTTTCTGCCGGATTACTATGCTCATACGTTACAAGGCCAGATCACAGGTGTTATAATACCAATTCAATTGTTGTTAGTCGGTTTTTCAACAATTCTCGGAACCTTATGGGCAGGTCACTTCTTCTTTGACAGAGTCAGGAGTGACAATCTGCCATGAATGACTTTTTGACGTTCTTCTTAATTGAATTTTTTCAAGGAAAATGAACGTCATCTTAGGGGGTAGCACTTCTTCACGATTCCTTCGAACCTTTTCACGAAAGCCAGAAATATCGCACAGACCGATTGCGTCTTTTCACGATAGAGGTTTCAAAAGACTGCCCTGAAAGGCGCCCGGATTTCTGCCCCAAAATGCAAAAAGGCCCAGTGTTACCGGGCTTTTTTCGTGCGTCAACATTGTATCAATAATCAGCGTCTTAATATGGTAGAGATGACCTGTGTGTAATCTTACCGTTTACGGCCAGCAGAAAGGAAGTGCTGTCGGCGTAGTAAAACGATCCTCATTGATGGCCGGGAGATCAAGCAAGCGTTTGTCCAGCCCAAATGGTCACACTTCGTCAGTATAGTCAAGGTGGATTTTATGACAAGGCTTTGAAAAGCGCTAGTACAACACAAAACGCGCCGGTGCAATCACCCAGATCAGGACATTCCTGCAACGTCTGCCAAAGAGCTTCACCGGGTTTGATGCCATATTTCTTTGCCTGCTCATTTTGGGTCAATATTATCCCGTGCCGCTGCTCTGGGCCGCCGCCTAAAAAAAACCGGCTTATCAAGATTTCTGGCCGGTGCAGGTACTCCGCAGACGCATAAAAGCTGTTGCAATCCGAATGCAATATGATTCGATCCACATCTCTCACACCAAACACAGGTATTTAGGTATATTTATTATAATAAGGTAAAGTTTAAGAGATAGTGGGGCTAGTAGATGAATCAATTCAAAGATAATCTTAAACTCGCCATGAAATCAGCCAGTGTGATGTAAAGTGAGCCTGCTAATTGAATCAATTGCAATAAAAATATCTTAGCTACCTATTTATACGGTACGGTAACCCCCAGAAGTCAAAAGATGTACGAACTCGCAACGGCGCTGAATGTAGATATGGACTGGTTGTCTGGTGTATATAGTGTTCAAGGAAGCTGCGAGAGATTTCCAGAATCAGACATGGATCAATTCTCAGCCCGACTATCTTAATGTTCTTAATAAAAGAGATATCACCCCAGAGCAATTAGCAAAAATGAGCAACATTGAAGCAAGTTCCATTCGGAAATATTTAAGTGGTAATTCTTTTAAATATAGCTTATATATGGCAAGTGAGCATATATGAATGGGTAAAAGTCCGGTTGTGTAATGGTACATTGCAGACCACAAATGCTTTTCAAGTAAACTGTATTTTTGAAGAAATAGTTGGACGATGATAGAAATTTATGTTATATATAAATAAAGTATAATTAAGCCCCATCAAAGGAGGAATAAAAAATGAGCAACGAGATCGAAAAAAATGTGGACAAGATAGTTGGTAAGGTAAAAGAGGTTGCTGGGCAGGTTGTCAATTCCGAAGAGTTGGAGCTAAAGGGAAAACTGCAGGGCTTAAAAGGCGAAGCAGCCGAGGTTGGGGAAAAGGTAAAAGAAAAGATTGCTGAAAAGGCTAATGATCTGATTGACGCAATTCAGGAAAAGAAAGAGGATAGTAAAGAAAACTGAACAATCAGAATATAAAACAAAAAAATCCCCCGTAACTGAATTTACTCCAGTTACGGGGGATTGTCATATCAAGGTATAAATAAGCAGGGGCAGGATAATTCAAATATCTGGCCCCAAACGCATAAACTCGTCCATTTACTACAGTTGTACTGACAAGACAAATTATTTCCATAATCAAAAATAGTATCAACAAAAGGGGAATATGTCCTATAAGGCTGCACAATGCACTCTCTTTATATGGGATATAATGGATTTGAAATTCCTAACATTTATCCGATATAATTATTTACGCTAGGACTCAATTCAGCCTTCCTGAATTTGTGGTTTTTGTGCAATTACATACATTGAGGAGAAATTATGAAAAGTGTGGTAAGATTTATCTCATCTTTATTAAGCCTGGTATTATTATGTACCTTCATCGTACTTCCAGTATCTGCGGAAAAAACGGATCCCTTTCGGATTGAAAATGGAGTTTTAATTCAGTATACGGGAAAGGAAGAGATTGTAACGGTTCCTGATGGAGTTACTTCCATAGGCAGGAATGTATTTATGTCTCAACTCCAAATCAAAAAAGTGATCCTTCCAGAAGGATTGACTACCATTGGAGAAGGCGCTTTTCAGTACTGTAAAAATCTTTCAGAAATAAACCTTCCAAACGGCATAACAAAAATTGGAAAAGGGGCATTCTCCGACTGCACTGTCTTGACCGGTATTGTGATTCCCAAAGGTATCACAGAGATTGAAGAGGACACATTCAGCTATTGCATCAACTTAAAAGATGTGACGCTTCCCAATAGCGTCAAAAAGATCGGTGTTAGCGCGTTTAAATGGTGCGAAAGCCTGACTCAAATCAATTTGCCCGAAGGCCTGGTGGAATTGGGCGACTACTCCTTCATGGGCTGCAGAAAATTAAACAACGTTATTATGCCCGACAGCGTTACGGTATTAGGAATGTCTGTTTTTAACGACTGCAACAGTTTGTCTAAGATCACTCTCTCGAAAAACATTACCCGAATTGAGGGAGGAATGTTCACCGCAACAGCCTTTACTTCGTTTGCTGTACCAAATTATATTACCAGCATCGGCGGCAGTGCGTTTGCTTACTGTTCCGAGTTAAAAAGCATTACCATCCCCGACAGCGTCACCAGCATGGGAGACTATTTGTTTCAACACAATAGCAAGCTGGAAACTGTCGTTATCGCGGACAGCGTAACGAGAATTGGAGATGAGTTTTTTTCTGAGTGCAGCAGTTTGAAGACAGTAAAACTGCCAAAAAAATTATCTTATCTTGGCAAAAAAGCTTTCTACTCCTGTGATAATCTTGAGAGCGTGATTATTCCGGAGGGGATTACCAGTATTCAGGAAAGCACTTTTTCAGGATCCTCTCGTTTGAAATATGTCAGCATTCCCGACGGTGTTACAACCATTGAAAGCTTTGCCTTTTATGATTGCACCAGTCTGACCCGCCTATCAATTCCCGGCAGCGTCACATCAATCAAACAATATTCTTTTACAAACTGCTCCAGCTTGGTCAATCTGGAAATTCCCAATAGTGTTTTCTCTCTGGGGTATAATTTTCTGGGGGACTGCAAAAATTTAAAAAATCTGTTTGTTCCGGACAGTGTTGTGAGCATTGATGAGTCAAATAGTTTTAAGGGATTATCTAAGCTTACAATTAGCGGGTATGAACACAGTAAGATTCAAAGCTTTTCCGCCGCAAAGAAAATCCCATTCCGTTCCCTTGGTACTTCCCCGGGAAAAATAAAATACAACGGAAAAGACTATCAGGGATCGGTTATGGTAGATACCAAAACATATCAAATGCAGCCTCAAAATATCTATGATATTGGGGTAAGGCCGGCGGGCTATGGACATATGCGTACCATTAAAGTGGTATCTTCTCGCGACGGAATTGCCACTGTAAAAAAACTGCCCAGTGGAAACTACAGGGTAACCGGAGTAAAACCGGGAACGAGCTATATTATGATCACCGTATATCAAGACGAAAAGGAGATTACGCACGCTTCTGTCAAAGTAACGGTAGAAAAAGGAGTAAAAGCGCAGGGAACTGCCACAAGAAACACCAGTTATTTTAATTAACTAGAGAGACCCCTCGGACATTATGATATTTTCTGCTTATTATCAAAATTATCGAGACATCATAAAAAATAAGAGCGGCACACCGGAAAATCATTTCAGTGCGCCGCTTCATTGTTTTATTCGGTTTTTTCGACCTTCCCCTATTACAGCACAAATCCGCATCAGCCCAAGAGCCAATGCGGATAGTGATAAGGTTGGTGGAGATGAGGAGAATCGAACTCCTGTCCGAAGACCGCCTACCAAAGCTTTCTACGAGTGTAGCCGGTGTTTTAACGTTCCCTCCGCACAGCGCCCGTCGGCAGGCTCTGTGCATCAGTAGCCTTTAAGCCATGACCGGGTTAAAGGCGTAGCCCGGTTCATGTTCACCGCTAAATGACGCCCTTATCCGGGCCGCGGTACTCCCGGTAAGAACGAGCAGCCTAAATTAGGCTGCTAATGCAACTTTATTGTTGTCGTTTAATTTTAAGTTTGCGGATTTTATAGCGGTTCCGCACCGCTACTCGCTTACTTAGGCTCACAACCCCCGTCGAAACCATTGCATCCCCATATTAAAAATATAGATACAGGCTTCTTTCAGATATTATGCCCTGTTTTTGTCTTTCATTGCGCGCTCGATGTCGCGCTTCGCGGCTTTTGCCGCAAGATCCTGCCGTTTGTCGTATTGCTTTTTACCCTTGCAAAGACCGACCTGTACCTTGACCATGGAACCCTTAAAATACAGCGACAGCGGAATCAGGGAGTAGCCGTCCTGCTTGACAAGGCCGAACAGCCGCATGATTTCGCGCTTGTGCATCAACAGGCGGCGCACGCGCAAGGGGTCTTTGTTGAAGATATTGCCCTGCTCATATGGGCTGATGTGCATGCCGTTGAGAAGAAGCTCGCCGTTTACCACCGAGCACCACGCGTCCTTCAGGTTGGCGCGCCCTTGGCGCAGGGATTTGACCTCGGTGCCGGCCAGCTCGATACCGGCCTCCATGCTTTCTTCCACAAAATAGTCGTGAAAGGCTTTTTTGTTTTGAGCGATTGTTTTGGTTGCAAGCTTTTCGGCCATACAAAAAAGCCTCCGTTCTAAATTTCTCTTCGGCCCTCCATCGCGCGGGTCAGGGTCACCTCATCGGCATATTCCAGATCGCCGCCGACAGGAATGCCATAAGCCAGGCGTGTCACCGTGATGCCCATGGGCTTGAGCAGGCGCGACAGATACATCGCTGTGGCCTCGCCCTCTACCGTGGGATTGGTGGCCATGATGATCTCCTTGACCTCGTCGTTCATGCGGGCCAGCAGCTCCTTGATGCAGAGCTGATCAGGGCCCACGCCGTTCAAGGGGGAGATCGCGCCGTGAAGTACATGGTAAAGGCCCTTGTATTCGTTGGTGCGCTCGAGCGCGAACACGTCGCGCGGGTCTTCCACCACGCAGATGATCGAGCGGTCACGGCCGGCGCTGCGGCAGACCGGGCAAAGCTCCTGATCCGTTAGGTTGCAGCACTCTTTGCAGTAATGGATTTTCTCGTGGGCCTCCCGGATGGCTCCGGTGAATTGCTCCGTTTCCTCTTTAGAGAGCCCAAGAACATAATAAGCAAGGCGCTGGGCGCTTTTATGGCCGATGCCGGGCAGGCGTTCAAACTGCTCGATCAGCCGCGCCAAGGGCGCCACATAATAGGCGGACATAGATCAAAAGATCCCGGGTACGTTCAGGCCGCCCGAAAGGGCCTCCATCCGCTCGCTCTTGTCGGCAGCGGCGGTGCGCAGCGCTTCGTTTGTTGCGGCCAGAATCAGGTCGGAAAGCATCTCCACATCCTCGGGGTCCACGACCTCGGGTTTAATGGTGATAGATTTCAGCTCCATTTTGCCGGTGGCGACAACCTCTACGGCGTTTCCGCCGGAGGTAGCGGTGTACTCTTTGGTCTCCAGCTCGGTGGTGGTCTTGTCCATTTCCTCCTGCAGCTTCTGGGCCTGCCGTGCCAGCTGCTGTAAATTGGCGGCGCCGCCTTTGCCGTAGCCTTCCGGTAATCTTGCTTTCATGTCGAAACCTCCCGTTATTGTTGAATCACTGGGATTCCCGCCGCCGCGGCGCTTTCCGCCAGGGCTTTGAGCGGGTCCTGTTCTTTTGTCTGTTCTGTCTGGGGCTTTTTGTATGGCCCCAGTTTATAGGTACGTCCCGTTACCTGCTTGATGGCGTCGCGCATTTTATCCCGCTGAGCGGGGCGGCGAAGCAGCTCAAGAGCGGTGGGGCTGGGTGCGTCGATCAAAACGTATTCTCCGCTCACATAGGCGGTGGATCCTGCGAACGAAGCGGCGACGACCCGCGAATAATCCTTCATCGTCTGCAGAATTTCCGGCCATACATCCAGCGGCCGGGCCGAATCCTGCAGCTCCTCGAGCGCATTGGATGTGCCGGATTCCCTTACAGCCTGCGAAACGGCGGGCTGTTTTGAGGCTTCCTCAGACACCGGCTCTTCGGGAACAGAGGGCAGTGTGGGAACAGCCGGTTCATACGGATCAGGCGGCGGTTCCTCCATCCATGGAGGTACGTCGTCCGGTTCCTGACGCTGCACCGTGGGTGCGGGGGAAACAGAAGGAGCAGGAGCCGCCACGGCAACGGGCGCAGGTTCCGGTATGCGGTGGACCTGCGGTTCCGGTGGTGCCGTCTGCACCGCGGGGGCAACGCCCTTTCTCTCAAGCGCGGCAATCCGCCGTACCAGCGCGTCCGTGCCGGAATCCAGCTCGGGCGAGCAAAGGCGCAGAACCGCCATTTCCATTTCAATCCGCCGGTTGCCACCCCGGTACATCCGCTCCAATGCGTCCTGCATCGTATCCAGACAATGCAGAATCACCGGCAGAGAGGTGGGGAGGGCCCGTGCGGACATGGCTTGATATTCTTCTTCCGGAACCGCCAGAATATCCCTGGCGTCCTTCATGGTTTTCAGCAGCATCAGCCCGCGGAAATAACCCGAAAGCTCTTCGCACAGCCGCGCCATGTCCTTTGACGCAGTATACAGCTCGTCGATCGCCAGCAGCGCTGTGGCTGCGTCTTTTCCGGTAATGGCGTCCGCCAGCCGGAACAAATGCTCCCGTCCCGCCAGTCCGGCGGTCTGGGTGACGATGTCCACCGTGACGTCGCGGCTGCGCCCCAGGCACTGATCGAGCAGCGAGAGTGCGTCGCGCAAGGCGCCGTCGGCCAGTCTGGCCAGCAGCAGCGCCGCCTGCGGCTCAATGCTGGCATTTTCCTCGCCGGCAATGTAGGTGAGGCGGTCCGCAATATCCGCCGGTGCGATCCTGCGGAAATCAAACCGCTGGCAGCGGGATAAGATCGTTGCGGGAAGCTTATGCACTTCGGTAGTGGCCAGGATAAAGATCACGTGCTCCGGCGGTTCCTCCAGCGTTTTCAGCAGGGCGTTGAACGCGCCGATCGAAAGCATGTGGACTTCATCGATAATGTATACACGGTATTTTGCGGCGGCGGGCGTAAAATTCGCTTCTTCGCGCAGGGTGCGGATATTCTCTACACCGTTGTTGCTGGCGGCGTCGATCTCCACCACATCCATCACGGAGCCGTTGTCGAGCCCGCGGCAGATTTCGCATTCTCCGCACGGGTCGCCGTTCTGAGGATTCAGGCAATTGACCGCCTTGGCCAGAATTTTGGCGCAGGTGGTTTTGCCGGTTCCCCTTGAGCCGGTGAACAGATACGCGTGGGCCAGCCTGCCGGAGAGCAGCTCATTCTTTAAAGTGGACGTAACCTGAGGCTGCCCTACGACATCTGAAAACTGCCGGGGCCGCCATTTACGGTATAAAACCTGATACATCGGAATGTGTCCACCTGCCTTTGCGTGAATAAACCGAAAGCAAGACAGTTCGCCAAAATGACGACACATGCAATAGGATATGCGGACGAACAGACACAACCTGCATCGCACCGGCCAATCCGCTTAATGCTGCTCGGTTCCCCGCCTGACATGGTTCACGGCGGCCAGCCGTACAGAGCCCGCCCGCCCGCATATCCTATTGCACGCAATTCTGCCTTGCTTTTTCATAAGCTAACTAAAATAGTATAAACGATTTTTGAAAAAAAAACAACACTTTTCTGCGATTTGCC
This sequence comes from Clostridium sp. MSTE9, assembly GCF_000277625.1. Lineage (NCBI taxonomy): Bacteria > Bacillati > Bacillota > Clostridia > Eubacteriales > Clostridiaceae > Clostridium > Clostridium sp. MSTE9. The sequence goes on along the minus strand of NZ_AKFU01000003.1, from coordinate 403 downwards.
GCGGGGAGCGTTCAATTTTTCGCTTCCATTTTATCAGTTGGACGAAAAAAATGCAACCGGAAATGTCTGCTTTGTGGTATAATAACCGCAAACGACTGTAATACCGCCTAATGGATAGCAGCGCTGTGTGCCCATGGATTACCACCAATTCGCACCGGGGTCTTTTTACTTTCTGGCAGAGAGGTCATATCCGCGGCAGAATGAGCTGTTTTTCTGCGGGATTTCCCGCGATGTGCGTGCAGGCTCAGCCTGTCTGCTGGCACAGGGCATGCTTCTTCGTTGATTTTATGTGTTTCGATTTATCTTTGATGAAAGAACCGAATTCTTTTCTTTGCGGCTATACCGCGGGGTTTCTGCTTGCGCGGGCCTGCCCCTCATGCCGGGGCGGGCACTTACTTTCGTG
>NZ_AKFU01000002.1:0-73243 GCF_000277625.1 Clostridium sp. MSTE9 | reverse complement strand
ACTTCGAGGTGTTGACAAACCCCGTCATCTGGGATGAAAACACAAAAAAGTAATGGGACAGGCAAAAAAATAGCGCCTTGGAGGTTATCCTAAGCACTTAATCATTCGTTTGAGGTTCAAGGCGGTTGCCGAAAGGAGGCAGTGGTCTTCCGCTGCCTCTATTCCTCGCCTGAACAGGCACCTTAAGTTGTGCATCCATTTCTGGGCCGCAAAGCTGCCCTCACACCAAATCTGCCGCAGGCCGAGAATACGCTTGTGGGTAGAAGCGTCGTCCGTTTTCCGCTGCCTTTTTACGGCTTCCTCAAAGATGTTCTTCCGGATGGTTCGGCTTCGGTGGCTGTTGCTCACACATTTGCTCAGCATCGGGCAGGCCCGGCAGTCCTTCCTGTCGGCTCTGTATATCCGGCAGATATTGTAGCTCTCCCTCTCAAGGCTCCGCAGTGTCAGTTCCTTTCCCCATGGACAAAGGAAGCAGTCCTTTTCCGCATCGTACCGAAAATCCTCGCGCTTGAGCTCCACCTTGTAGGTCGCCCCGCCCGTTTCCCCGGGCGTGTGCAGCCGGATGCCCATATCCTCCATCGCCCGGTAAATCATGCTGGTGCCGTAGGCGCTGTCCGCGCCGGCTTCCTGAATTTCCAATCCCATGTGTTCCCGCATGTATTCGATGCGCCCCAGGTATGGCTCCGAATCGTTCGCGTTTCCTGGCGTCACCGCCACGTCTACCACGATTCCATGAGCGGCGTCTACGCTTTGGTGATCCAGATAGTGCATCCCCTCCGGTTTCCCCGACCGCCGCAGCATCCCGGCATCCGGATCGGTGGTGCTGACCGTCTTTTCCACTTTTGTGCTTTCCTTTTTCTCACGTCCGGCACGCTGCGGCTTGACGGCGCCGGATGACTCCAACCTCACACGTTCCTCTGCTTCATACCGGTCCAGCCGTTCCATGTAGTCCGTTGTCTTGCGCTCCGCCAGCACTTTTGTATTCGCCTTAAAGGAAGCATTCGCTTTTACATGCGTGGAATCTGTCAGAATGATCTTTCCATCCACCAGTCCCTTTTCCATGCATAGATGCAGAATATGCTCGAACAAGTGGCGGAACACATTTTTTCCATGAAATCGCCTGCGCCGATTTTGGGAGATCGTAGAGTGATCAGGCACCCGGTCATCCAGATCCAACCCCAGAAACCACCGGTAGGCCATATTTACTTGAATCTCCTGCTCGATGCGCCGTTCCGATTCGATTCCGTACAAATACCCGACCAGCAGATATTTTACCAGCACTACCGGATCGACCCCAGGCCTTCCGTTATCTGGGCAGTACAAATCCCGAACCTCGTCGTAGATGAAGCTGAAATCCACAGCCTTTTCCAATTTTCGCAAAAAGTGCTCCTGCGGCACCAGATCCTCAAGGGTGATACAGTGCATTTTTATTTGTACCCCGGCTCGCTCTGTCAGCATCCCTAAACACATCCTACTGCTTTTTCTTTGCCTATATTATACCATTTTTGCCCTTCCTTTTGCTACTTTGTCAACACCTCGAACTTGGCCCGAAGTTCTAAAGTGCAACCAGTTTTGCAAGATGTTCCAAGAGCCTTGCATGCTGCTTCCATAGTTCGTCATAGCCTTTTTGCAGTTCTTCAATTTCAGATGGATAGGCAGTATGAACTTATGACGAACTACCTTCAGGCGGCTTTTTCTTTTGTACAAATAGGGAAAATAGTTTTATATGTTTTCTGTGTGTAAGAGTCGCTTTAAAATATCAAATATCTAGCCCAAAATCAGTTATACCGGCACCTATCGAGATGTTTTCCTAGCCTGATCGACTGCGCCTAAACCATAGCCGTAAACAAAAAAGACTCACAAAGCAATGAAGCATTGTGAGTCTTTTGGTGCCGGTGATCGGACTTGAACCGATACCCTGTCGCCAGGACTGGATTTTGAGTCCAGCGCGTCTGCCAATTTCACCACACCGGCAAGAACAACGTGGCTTATTATAAACTATTTTCGACTAAAAATCAAGCGCCTACACAAAAAATGTTTTGCAGGGGCCGCTGCTCCATGAAAAACGGCGGCCCCGCTTAAAAAACCGATCTTTAGTTTTACTTTTCCTGCTTGTGAATGCCGCTGTACACGATTCCGCGCATGGCGTCTACTGTTACGGTGGTTCCGCTTTTCAGCAGCTGCGTGGCGTTTTCCGCATTGACGATCACCGGCTTGTTCAGGGCCATCCCGGCAATCGCCGCGTGGGAATTGAGCCCGTCCTGCTCGGTGACGATCGCAGCGCTCAGGCGGATCAGCTCCATCAGTTTGTTTGTCGTGTGGGGCAGCACCAGAACATCGCCGGGCTTAAAGCGCTGCCAGGCTTCTTCCTCCGTCTGGCAGACGCACAGGTTGCCGCAGGCATAGCTTTGGTTGACGCCGCGCCCCGAAACAAGGATGTCTCCCACCATCTGCACCTTCAGCAGATTGGTGGTGCCGGAAAAGCCCACGGGCACGCCGGCCGTGATGACGACGACGTCGCCGTCCTTGACCAGGCCGCGGTCTCTCGAGACCTTTACCACATGGTCAAACAGCTTGTCGGTGTTAATCTGTTCCTCCACCATAATCGGAATCACGCCCCAGGAAAGGTTCATCTGGCGGCGCACCGTTTCGCTGGTGGTACCGGAAATAATGGGGCAGGCCGGGCGGTATTTCGAAACCATCCGGGCGGTTCTGCCGGATTTCGAAACCGTGATGATCGCCACAGCACCCAGATCGTGCGCCGTGGTGCAGGTAGCGTGAGAGATCGCAGAAGTAACGTTTGGCGATTCCTTACCGACCAGCTGTGCAAAGCGGGATTTATAATTGATATCGCGTTCGGTACGCTCGGCGATGATGGACATCGTCTTGAGGGACTCAATGGGGTATTTGCCGGCAGCCGTTTCGCCCGAAAGCATGATCGCGCTGGTGCCGTCGTAGATGGCGTTTGCCACGTCGGTGGCCTCCGCACGGGTGGGGCGTGGATTCTTCATCATCGAATCCAGCATCTGGGTGGCGGTGATGACCTGCATGCCGCCGCTGTAGCCCTTCTTGATCAGACGCTTCTGCACGACGGGGATTTCCTCCAGAGGAATCTCTACGCCCAGATCGCCGCGGGCGATCATGATGCCGTCGGCTACGCGGATGATCTCGTCAATATTGTCCACGCCCTCACGGTTTTCAATTTTGGCGATAATGCGCATGCTGTGGCAGTTCAGCTTTTCCAGCTCACTGCGCAGCTCGAGGATGTCGCGGGCGCTGCGCGTGAAGGATGCGGCAATAAAATCAAAATCCTCCTGCACGGCAAAGGCGATGTCGCTTTGATCCCGCTCGCTGATGAACGGCAGGGAAAGCTGTACGCCGGGCACGTTCACACCCTTGTTCGCGGAAAGGGTGCCGCCGTTTAATACGGTGCAGAGAACATCGGTATCGGTACAGGATTCCACTCTCAGCTCGATCAGTCCGTCGTCGATCAGAATGTGAGAACCGTGGTCTACGTCCTTCGGCAGATTGGCAAAGGTGACGCTGACGATTTCATCTGTTCCGTCAACCTCTCTTGTGGTCAAAGTGAATTTCTGGCCCTGCTTCAGCGTGACCTGCGGGGTCGAAAAGGCTCTGATGCGCACTTCGGGGCCTTTTGTATCAAGCAGCAGCGCGATGGGAAGATCCAGCTCCTGACGCAGCTTTTTCACCATATCGGAGCGAACCTTCTGCTCTGCATGGGATTGGTGGGAAAAGTTCAGACGGGCCACATCCATGCCGGACAGCATCAGCTGACGAAGAACAGCTTCTTTATCGGTTGATGGGCCAAGCGTACAGATGATTTTCGTTTTTCTCACGGTAATTCCTCCATTCGAACGGGCGGGTTTTATGGTTGAGCGCACAGCGCAAATCCTGATTTTCTTCACGCTAATACTACATCATATTTCGTGAAAAATCAAACAAATATTAATGAGGTAAAAGAAAATAGGTACCTTCTCTGGATTACAAACAGATATTGAAAAATTTTATGATAACATATACAATAAGAAAAGAGAAAATGAAACGGCATTCGGCCGCGATCATGCGGTGCGGTGCCATAAAGGGAGGAGTGCGCAGCGTGGGGCTGTGGAAAAGGAACGGCCGGTCCGGCCGCCGCGGGGAAAGAGTACTCAAAAGCCAGCCCGGCTGGCGCGGTGTAAATCAGGTAAGGCGGCTGCGGATTCTGATGACGGTGATCGCGGTGGTCATTCTGATTTCGGTAACGGCGGGTCTGCTGCTGGTTTGGTATCAGCTGCATCCGTCTTTGGAGAAGGAGCTGTTCGCGTCCTCGGCTCCGGAATATTCGGAGCCGGTGCAGTCGTCGGCGGCCAGCAGTGCGCCGGATCTTCTGGTACTGGTCGGCAGCGGGCGGGGTTTAATGGAGGGCGTTGTGCCCGATCTGACGGAACAGGACGGAGTCCAGGTGGACAAGCGCCTGGCTGCGGCGTATGAAGAGATGAAGAAAGCCGCGGCAGATAGCGGCGTTGCGCTGAAGATCACGCGGGGCTATGTCACGGCGGAGCAGCAGGAAGCGCTGTACAAACAAAAGGTGCAGGAGCTGGTGGCGGCGGGCTACACACAGGTGCGCGCCGAGGATACGGCGCAGTCTTTGGTGGAACGCGGCGGCTACAGTGAATACCAGACCGGCCTTGCGGTGGATTTTGAGCTGACCGGCGGAACCGGCGGGGCGCAGTCGGAATGGCTTTTGGTCAACGGTCCTCAGTACGGCTTTGTGCTGCGGTATCCGGAGAACAAAACGAGCGTCACGCAAAAAAATGCGGAGCCGCAGCATTTTCGCTACGTAGGGCAGGAAAATGCCCAGCGCATGCGCCAAATGGGCTTTTGTTTAGAGGAGTATGTCTCTTATCTTTCCAAACAATCGAAAAAATAAAGATTTTGCTGGAAATACTACTTGATTTTTGAATCGCATTGTGTTAAAATTCCTTTGTTATACTTATATTGATAAGTTGTACTTTCGTTGAAAGAGGTGACAGGAATGAAGGAAGCAATCCATCCGAAGTACCAGAAGACGACCATTAAATGCGCTTGCGGAAATGAGATCGAGACACGGTCTACCAAAGACAACATCCGCGTTGAAATATGCTCCAAGTGCCATCCGTTCTTCACCGGCAAGCAGAAGCTGATTGATACCAGCGGTCGCGTGGACACATTTAAAAAGCGTTACGGTCTTCAGGGCAAATAATCATCCTGAAGCATCCTGCGGAAGTTTTAGCTGGAATTATGGGGGGCGGCGCGATGCGCCGCCCGTCTTTTTATCCTTACTTGTGAAAAGGCGGGGCGGGCTTATGACAGAATACAAAACCATCAGTCAAAATGCCTGTGCGGAATTTACGGAGCGTCGTTCCCGGTTTATCGGCTATGCAAGGCCGGTTTCTACCGAGGAGGACGCGATTTCTTTCCTGAACGAAATCCGCCAGAAGCATTGGGATGCTTCCCATAACGTATACGCTTATTCGCTGCGCGGCGGCCAGCTGCGCCGGTACTCCGACGATGGCGAGCCGCAGGGCACGGCAGGGATGCCGGTGCTGGAGGTCCTGCAGAAACCAGGCATTGTCGATGCGGCCATTGTGGTGACTCGTTATTTCGGCGGTGTGCTGCTGGGCGCGGGCGGTCTTGTACGCGCGTATTCCCATGCGGCCTCGCTCGGCATTCAGGCGGCAAAGCCCATTGTCATGCGCCTTTGCTGGCTGCTGGAGCTTTCGTGCGATTATTCGCAGTACGGGATTCTGGCGGCGCTGATTCCGGAGTGCGACGGTGTAGTGGATGATTCGGATTTTACCGAAATCGTCACGCTGCGCTTCCATATGGCGCAGGATGATGTGCCTTTGTTCCGCAGACGGTTGGCGGATGCCACCGGCGGAACGGTGGAGGCAAAACAAGCGGGAGAAAAATATTTTGAGTGGAAGCAGGAGTTTTAGGCCATCTTTGCGTATATCCTTATGAGAGGATTGCGGGTGATCATTATGACCGTAAGAGAGAGAACTCAACTGCTCGAAGAGCAAATTTTGTCGCCTTATGCGACATTATCGAAAAAGACCCAGGGCCGGGACCGGCCTGAAGAGGAATGCGAGATGCGCACGCCGTTTCAGCGTGACCGCGACCGCATCATTCACTGCAAGGCGTTTCGCCGGTTAAAGCACAAAACGCAGGTGTTTTTGTCGCCCGAAGGCGACCACTACCGTACCCGACTGACCCACACGCTCGAGGTTTCGCAAATCGCGCGAACCATCGCGCGCGGATTGCTGCTCAATGAAGATCTGACCGAAGCGATCTCGCTCGGGCACGATCTGGGACATACCCCGTTCGGCCACGCGGGCGAGCGGGTGCTCAACGAGCTTTGCGAGCACGGCTTTCGGCATAATGAGCAGAGTGTGCGTGTGGTGGAGAAGCTCGAAAACGAGGGCCGGGGCCTGAACCTGACCAAAGAAGTGCGCGACGGGATTCTGTGCCATACCAGCGGAACCCAGGCGCAGACGCCAGAGGGACGCATCGTCCGCCTGGCGGATAAGATCGCTTACATCAATCACGATATTGACGACGCAGTGCGCGCGGGCGTTTTGTCCGAGCGGGATATCCCCGAGCACATCACGAGTGTGCTCGGCACCCGAAGATCAGTGCGTATCGGTACGCTCGTCAAATCCGTGATCCGCGCAAGCGACGGGGCAGAGATCCGCATGGAAGAGCATATCTTCCCGCTGTTTTTGGAGCTGCGCCAGTTTATGTTTGAAAAGGTCTATTTCAATCCTTATGCCAAAAAGGAGGAGGAAAAGGTTCCGTTCCTGATCAAAACGCTGTTTGAGTACGCGAAGAATCCCGCGCATTTGCCGCTGGATCTGCGCGAAACAGCGGAACTGGAGGGAACCGAACGGGCCGCCGCGGATTTTATTGCCGGTATGACCGACCGGTATGCCGTGGTGCTGTTTCAGGACATCAGCGTCCCAAGATCCTGGGACCATTGAGCACCGGGGATAGGAGGGGGATCAGTTGGCGCTGCCGGATGATTTTTTACAGGAGCTGAAAAGCCGAAGTGATATTGCCGACGTGGTTTCATCCTATATCAATCTGCGGCACAGCGGCAGAACCTTTTCCGGGCTCTGTCCGTTTCACAGTGAAAAGACGCCGTCGTTTCATGTGTACCCCGAAAACGGTTCATTTTACTGCTTCGGGTGCGGCGCGGGCGGCGATGTGATCACGTTTATCCGCCGGATTGAAAATCTGGATTATATGGAGGCCATCCGGCATCTGGCACAGCGGGCCGGGATTTCCGTGCCGGAAAGCGACGCGGATCAGGGCCTTGCCAGAGCCAAGGGGCGCATTCTCGAAATCAACCGCGAAACCGCGCGGTTTTACCACACTCAGCTGATGAGCGAGCAGGGCACGCCGGGGCGGGAGTACCTATTGGGCCGCAGTTTGACCCCGCAGACGATTCGCCATTTCGGGCTGGGTTACGCGCCCGATTCGCGCTTTACGCTCGTCAATTTTCTCAGCGGCAAGGGCTATACGCCCGAAGAGCTGCTGCAGGCCAATGTCGCGGTCCGGGCTTCTACCGGCCGGGTGATGGATCGTTTCTTCGCCCGCGTGATGTACCCGATCATCGACCTGCGCGGGAATGTGATCGCGTTCGGCGGGCGGACACTGGGGGACAACAAGCCGAAATATCTCAACACGTCCGATACGCTCGTTTTCCATAAAAGTACGGGGCTGTTCGCGATGAACTTCGCGAAAAACAACGCGAAGGACGGCCTGATTCTGGCCGAGGGCTACATGGATGTGATCGCGCTGCATCAGGCGGGATTTCAGAATGCCATCGCCACGCTCGGCACGGCGCTTACAACAGAGCAGGCGCGGCTTTTGGCGCGCTACACAGGCGAGGTTTTTCTGTGCTACGATTCGGACGAAGCCGGGCAGAAGGCCAGCTCCCGCGCGATTCCGCTTTTGCGGGACGCGGGGCTTACGGTGCGGGTGCTCAGTCTGAGCGCAGGGAAAGACCCGGACGAATTCATGCGCTCCTACGGCGAGCAGGGACCGGCGCGATTCCGCCAGCTGATGGAAAGCAGCGGCAACGACGTGGAATACCGCCTGCAAAAGCTGCGGGCCGGTCTCAACCTGCAAACGTCTGACGGAAAAGTGGCGTACCTCACTGGTGCGGCAGAGCTTCTTGCTACGCTCGACAACCGCATGGAGCAGGAAATTTACGCAGGCCGCCTGGCGGAGGAAATCGGGATCGAGCGGTCCTCGATTCTGATGCAGGTGGATAAAAACATGAAAAAGCGGCGAAAGGATCAGCAGCGGAAAGAGTTCCGGGCGTTTCAGCAGCAGACGGCAGGAATCCGCGATACCGTGAATCCGGAAAAAAGCCGGCATTTGCGTGCGGCCAATGCGGAGGAAGCGCTGATCGTTTACCTGATGCAGCATCCGGACGCGGCAAAGACGCTGGAAGCGGCTCTGCCGCCTGAAAATTTCGTTACCGCATTCAATCGTCGATTATATACGGTCATTCTGGGGAAGATTAAGGATGGCAAGGCATGCGGCCTTACAGACCTTGCGGGAGAATTCTCCGTGGAAGAGATTTCTTCTGTTGCGAAAATGCTGGCAGATTACCATCAGGTTAATGTGACTGCTCAGGACGCAAAGGAGTACCGGAATGTGATTTTACAGGAAAATGCAAAGCTGGAGCCGCAGGACGCAGCTGCCGCGGCGCCGCAGGACATTCGGGACTATCTGCAAAGACTAAGGGAGCAGAAAAAATAGGGGGAACTACCAATGGAAATGCCTGATAAGAAGACAGTCATCAGAGATCTGATCGAACTGGGAAAAAGCAAAGGACAGCTTTCGACGAAAGAAATTCTGGACGCTCTCGGCGAGCTGGATTTTGAGCCGGAGCAGATTGAAAAGTTTTACGATACACTCGAAAGCCAGGGCGTTGAGATCATAGAGGATTTTGCCAATATCCCGCTCGAAGGACTCGATATTCCCAGCGGCGAAGGCGAGGATGTGGAGGCTGCTCTGGCCACCGAAGGAATTGCCATCGACGACCCCGTTAAGGTATACCTCAAAGAGATTGGCCGCGTTCCGCTGCTCACCCCCGAAGAGGAAATCGATCTGGCCATCCGCATTTCAAACGGAGACGAAGCCGCAAAGAAGCGCCTTTCCGAAGCGAACCTCCGTCTGGTCGTCAGCATCGCCAAGCGGTACCTTGGCCGCGGAATGCAGTTCCTCGACCTGATTCAGGAGGGAAACCTCGGCCTGATTAAGGCGGTCGAAAAATTCGATTACACCAAGGGTTTTAAATTTTCTACCTATGCAACGTGGTGGATTCGCCAGGCCATCACCCGTGCGATTGCCGACCAGGCAAGAACCATCCGCATCCCCGTGCATATGGTGGAAACGATCAATAAAGTGAAGAAGGTATCGAGCCAGCTTCTGCACACGAACGGCCACGAGCCGACAGCCGACGAAGTATCTCTGGAGCTGGACATGCCGGTCGATAAGGTTCGCGAGATCATGCGGGTCGCGCAGGAGCCGGTTTCGCTCGAAACCCCGATCGGTGAGGAGGAAGACAGCCACCTCGGCGACTTCATCCCCGACGATGAAGCGCCCGCCCCGGCGGATGCCGCTTCCCACACGCTTCTGCGTGAGCAGCTCGGCGAGGTGCTCGACACCCTCACCCCTAGGGAAGAAAAAGTGCTTCGCCTGCGTTTTGGCCTGGAAGACGGCCGTTCCCGCACACTGGAGGAAGTGGGTAAGGAGTTTAACGTTACCCGTGAGCGCATTCGCCAGATTGAGGCAAAGGCGCTGCGCAAGCTCCGTCATCCCAGCCGCAGCAAAAAGCTGAAGGACTTCCTGGATTAATGGAAGGAGCCTCGTCATGCACATGACATTAGAAACGGACTATGCGGTCAGAATCGTCGATTTTCTGGCGGCGTCCAATCAAAAGGCAGATGCGCGTAGCATTTCTGAGGGGACCTGTGTTCCGCCGCGATTTGCGCTGAAGATTCTGCGCAAGCTGGTTTCCGACGGGATCGTGCAGTCCTATAAAGGGGCGCACGGCGGTTATACGCTGGCCCGCCCCGGCAGCCGGATCACCCTGCGCGAGGTCATTGAATCGGTGGAAGGCCCGTACATGATCAGCCGGTGTCAGCAGGATGAATATGCCTGTACGCATCAGGCTTGCCGGTATCACCGCATCTATGCCGAAATTTCGGAATCGGTGCGCAGGCAGCTGGATTCCTACACCTTTTCTCAGGTAGAGCCGTGCGGAGCGGCCTGCCGTTCCGTAAAGGAGCAAGAGAAAGGGAAAGCGGAGGGCTGCCCCGGAGTGGATAAGCAATTGCCCTGATGCAGACGGGGAAAAATAAAAAATATCATGGCTTCGTTTTACCGGCGCTGCCATATAGAAAAGGGAAAGGAACTGTTGGATACAGTTCCTTTCCCTTTTTCTGTAGAACACCCACCGGCTATGCCGGCGAATCGGAAAAGAGTGTTTGGCTGGTAGAAATCTGAAAGAAAACGCTCACAAAAGCTTTTTAATACCCTGTTCACTGTGTGTTGTAATCTGTATTGAAAAGCAGAACCGGCGAAAACAGAAGGAAAGATAAAATCAAACAGCCCATAAAGCAAATGGAATTCTCTTGAAACATCAGGCCGTATCAGACGCTGCAATGGCCGGGGGCGACTGTTGGTTATACCAGTGCACGAAAAGCATCAGCTGCATGATCGGTTTATGCTTCTAAATTGCGATAAGAAAATTACTCAAATGAAATATTGTTATTTATTTATATAACTTTGACAATAAAGCAACGATTATTGACAGATGTTTTTATTATAGTTAATATAAATATTGGTAGCACCAATAGATGCGGCTGGCGATCTTCCAGCCTGTTATTTGCGGTGCTCCGCAGACAAACACGGCGCCCCGGCAGCGGAGCCTTGGACCCCGGCGCAAATGGGGAGTCATATGGGAAAAGGAGAGCGAAAATGAATCTGTTAGTATGTGTCAAGCAAGTACCCGATACAGCGGAAATTCGTATCGATCCTAAAACAAATACGCTGATCCGCTCGGGCGTACCCAGTATCGTCAATCCGTTCGACTCTTATGCAATGGAAATGGCAGCCCGGCTGAAGGACGCAGTGCCGGGCAGCAGGATCGTAGTGCTGTCTATGGGGCCGGAGCAGGCCAAGACGGCGCTCAAACAATGTTTAGCGGTGGGGGCAGACAAAGCGTATCTGGTCAGCGACCGCGCGTTCGGCGGTTCCGATACGCTGGCAACCAGCTATATTCTTTCGCGCGCCATCGTTCGGGTAGAGGAGCTGGAGGGCAAATTCGATTTGATTTTCTGCGGCAAGCAGGCAATCGACGGCGATACGGCCCAGGTGGGCCCAGAGATTGCGGAGCACCTGGATTACCCGCAGGTGACCTGTGCGGTTGGGCTTTCTGTGGAAGGCGACACTGCAAAAGTCAAGCGCGAGTCGGAAGATGATTTTGAATTGCTGGGCGTAAAAATGCCGTGTGTGATTACGGTGACGAAGCTTCCCTATGAGCCGCGGTACCCCACCATCCGAACCAAACTGGCCGCGAATAAGGTCGAGATTCCCACTCTTACCTCCGCGGACCTGACGATCGACCTCAGCCGCGCAGGGCTTAAGGGTTCGCCGACAAAAGTGAAAAAAACCTATACGGCGCCGCAGAAGTCCGGTGGGGTCAGAATTCAGGAAGAAAGCGGGACAGATTCAGGCAAAAGGCTGTTTGAGTCGCTCTGCGAAACCTGTGTGATATAAGAGGGAGGGAAACATAATGCAAGCAAAGACAAAGGATTTGTGGGTATTGATCGAGACCGGCCGGGACGGCAGAGCGAAAAATGTTGGTCTGGAGCTGCTGAATCCGGGCCGCCGACTGGCGGACGGGCAACAGGGAAAGCTGGTAGCCGTTGTGATCGGCTCTCAGGTGGATGAGGCGGTCAGGACTGTGCAGGCGCACGGGGCGGATCAAATCATTGTGGTGGACGGCCCCGAATTTGCCCGGTACACGACCGACGCCTATACCGACGCACTGCATGCGCTGGTGGAAAAATATGGTCCTACCACTCTGCTGATCGGAGCGACCGGCAACGGGCGCGACATGGCCCCCCGTTTGTCCTGCCGCCTGAAAACGGGTCTTACGGCGGACTGCACTGCATTGGACATCGATGAGCAAAGCGGCAATGTAGCGTGGACCCGCCCGGCCTTTGGCGGAAACCTGATGGCTACCATTTTGTGCCCCGACCACCGCCCGCAGATCGGCACGGTGCGCCCCGGTGTTTTTAAGAAGGAGGAGCCTGACGACAGCCGCTCTGCAGAGGTGATCAAAGAAGACATTCACATTCCGGAAGAACGTCTGCGCACCAAGGTTCTGGATGTGATCAGCGAACTGAGCAAAGAGCTGGTCGATTTGGAGGGAGCAGAGATCATTGTTTCCGGCGGGCGCGGCGTAGGCGGCCCCGAGGGCTTCCGTACGATTCGGGAACTGGCGGACGCGCTTGGCGCGACGGTCGGCGCATCCCGCGCGGCGGTGGATTCCGGTTGGATTTCACGTTCTCATCAGGTAGGGCAAAGCGGAAAGACCGTAGGCCCAAAGCTTTACATTGCGGCCGGTATTTCAGGTGCGATTCAGCATCTGGTGGGCATGAACAGCTCCGACGTGGTGGTCGCCATCAATAAGGATCCCGACGCCCCCATTTTTGGAGTAGCCGATTATGGCGTGGTGGGCGACCTGTTTCAGGTGCTGCCGGCATTGACCGAGTCCGTTAAAAAGAGAAAGGGGTTTTCGTAAGCGACAGGGTCCCCTTCTCGCTCCCTTTTTTAAAAGAAGAACTAAAATCAAGCTGACTTTTGAATTACTTATGGGATATATTTTTGAGAATATACAATCGGTATTATTGCTTCTTAAGATAGGATAAAAAGATGCAGGGCTGTGGTTGCTGATTGTGAGGAGTTCGCAGAATCAGAAACTATTCCTCCACAACGTAACTCATATCACCCAAATGGTATATCTCGATGATGCATTCTTTGACAGACCCTTCCGCTGAAAGGTATCCGCTGAATTTTGACATATTGTAGCCATAGGTTTCATCCATGATGTCAAACCCGGCATTGCGATACTGACCGATGAATTCGTGCAAATCCATTTTTTCACCCGTAAAGCTGCCGCAGTTACCGCACGGAACATCTTCATATTCCAGCAGATACACATAGCTGAAATCCCAATCTATTTTCTCAAACTCGATACAGCCGGCTGCTTGTTCAAAGGGCTCGATGGTTTCTATGAATCCGCTCTGCAGCTGCATTTGAAGGGTGTCGTTTGTCACCTGAAAGCCAATCACTTTCCCATCGTGCAAGCTGTAGGGCAGATCGATCTGATTCCTGCGAATGACCCGATTCATGAGATCACCTCTATTCCTGTTTCTTTTCCTGACATTGTAGCAGACCCAAACGGGAAATTCAACCGAAAGCGGCGGGGGTCGATACCATCGGTCAAAGAGTCTGTCGATACGGGTTCATAGAAAAAGGCGGTATCCTGCGGGCATTGCAGGTACCGCCTTTTTCTGTTTGATTGGACGAAAGGATTTTACAGGAACAGATCGCGTTCCCCAGCGCGCATGCGCTCAATGTTCCGGCGGACGATTCTCTGCACATTCGGATTTTCGATTTTGTTCAGCTCGTTCTCCAGCAGATGCCCTCCCATTTCGGTCAGCTCGGGGTCGCCGTAATCGAGCATGTACTCCAGCAGCGTCATCAGCGCGTTGGGGGTACAGGTGTTCTGGATGGTTCCGCTTTTCGCCAGCTGCATAAAGCGGTCGCCGGTGCGGCCCTGCCGGTAGCAGGCGGTACAGTAGCTCGGGATGTATCCGTTTTCGATCAGGGTCTTGATCACCTCGAGCGGGCGGCGCTCATCCGAAAGCTGGAACTGCCCGGATACCGTCTCATGCGGGGAATCCTCCTCCTGCTTGTAGCCGCCGATTTCCGTGTTGGAACCGGCGCTGATCTGTGATACCCCGTAACGCAGCACCTCGTCGCGCATCTGGGCCGATTCGCGTGTAGACATGATGATGCCGGTGTAGGGCACGGCGATTCGCAGGATAGCCACCAGATGCTTAAAGGTTTCGTCATCCACCAGATGCGGGAAATCCTTCAGACTCATGCCCTCGGCCTGCTTGAGACGCGGCATAGAGATCGTGTGGAAGCCCACTCCAAAGCGCTCTTCCAGGTGTGCGTTGTGCATCATCAGGCCGAGTACCTCGAACTTCGGGTCGTACAGGCCGAACAGCACGCCTGCGCCCACATCCTCGATCCCGGCTTCCATCGCGCGGTCAAACGCGGTCAGGTGATAGTCGTAATTGCTCTTTCGACAGTGAGGATGCATAGCTTCATAAGTAGGTTTGTGGTAAGTCTCCTGGAACAGAATGTAGGTGCCGATGCCCTTTTCGTGGAGCATGCGGTATTCTTCCACCGTGGTGGCGGCAATATTGACGTTGACGCGGCGGATGCTGCCGTTGTCGAGCTTCGTGTCGTAGATGGCGTCGAGCGCGTCCAGAATGTACTGAATATCACAGTTGACGGGGTCCTCTCCGGCCTCAAGAGCAAGGCGCTTGTGGCCCATGCGTTCCAGCACCCGAACCTCCTGCTGAATTTCCTCGCGGGTCAGGCGGCGGCGCGGCATCTCATTGCAGCGCTGAAAGCCGCAGTAAACGCAGTTGTTCACACAGTGATTCGAAACATACAGCGGCGCGAACAGTACCACCCGGTTGCCGTAGATTTTCTTCTTGATGTCCCCGGCGACACGGTAAATGCGCGCCAAAAGCTCCGGTTCGGTGATTTCCAGCAGCAGCGCGATATCCAGATAATCCAGCGTTTCTCCGTTTTCCGCACGCCGAACGGCGACTTCACGCTGTTCGGATGTACTGTTTTTTGCCTGCTCCAGTAATTGATAGATTAAGTCATGATCCAATTGCATCATGCTGCATCCTCCATTCTTTATGGTCGCCCCGGCTCACCGTCAGGCGGAATCCGGCCCGCTCCACGCGGCCCTGGATGCAGAAGCGGCACTCCGCCGCTTCGTCGCCGGTACAGATTTTATTGTCGTACAGCAAATACTTTTTTCGAACGTCGGTGGGGGAAAGGTTGGGCATCACCACGTTTGCCCCGGCCTTCAACGCCTTTTCCCGTCCGAGCGGGTCAAGCGTGCCAACTGCCGTGGTGGCGGGCAGCAGCGCCGTGGGCAGCAGCACCCGCAGCATCGCGAGCAGCAAGAGCGTTTGCTCCACCGTGCCGGAGGGGAAAGCGCCGAACGGCGTGTCCTTCTGCGGAATAAACGGCCCGATCCCCACCATGTGGGGCTGCAGCTCCTGCAAAAACAGCAGGTCGTCCGCAAGGTATTCCGGCGTCTGGAACGGGGAGCCCACCATGAATCCCGCCCCTACCTGGTAGCCGATGTCGCGCAAATCCCAAAGACATCGCTTGCGGTTCTCGGGTGACATAGCAGCAGGGTGCAGCTTGCGGTAATGCTCGTCGTTTGCGGTTTCGTGGCGCAGCAGATAGCGCTGTGCGCCCGCATTGTAAAAACGCTGGTACGATTCTCGGCTGCGCTCGCCGATTGAAAGGGTCACGGCGCAGTCCGGGTGCGTACTGCGAATGGAATACACAATGCGTTCGATCCGCTCGTCGGTAAAGTATGGGTCTTCGCCGCCCTGCAGCACAAAGGTGCGGTAGCCAAGCTCCCAGCCCAGCGAGCAGCACTCCAGTATCTGGCGCTGGGTCAGGCGGTAGCGCTCCGCGTACGGGTTGCTGCGGCGAATGCCGCAGTACAGGCAGTCGTTTTTGCAGAAGTTGGTGAACTCAATCAGGCCGCGGGTGTAAACCTCGTTGTCGTAAGAAAGGCGGCGAAGCCGGTCGGCTTCCCGCATCAGCTCTGCATAGTCGGCGCCTCCGCCGTCGCGGATGAATTCCGCAAGCTCCGCGCGGGTCATACGGGCAAGGTCACGCATAGCTTCCCTCCTTTTTGTGGGTTTCAGGGATCGGCTGAAGCACGCGGTCGAGAATACCGGTCACATAGGCGATCAGCACGCCGTAGTTTACGATCGGCACTTCGGCCTCCCGCGCCTGCTGGATGCGGCTGAGCATTTCGGCGCGGTTGATCATGCACGCGCCGCAGTGAACGACGAGCGCGTATTCCGGCAGCTGCTTGGTGTAGCCAAGTCCGGAAGAAAACTCAAAGTGCAGTTCTTTTCCGGTTTTCTGCCGCAGCCAGCGCGGGATTTTCACCTTGCCGATGTCGTCCTCCTGCCGGTGGTGCGTGCAGGCTTCGGCAATCAGAACCCGGTCGCCGTCTTTCAGCGCGGCGATCGCCCGGGCGCCCGCCGCCAGCTCTGAAAGATCGCCCTTGGCGCGGGCAAACAGAATGGAGAACGAGGTCAGCGGCATGTCCGGCGGCAAAAGCTCCGCCACGCGCGCAAAGGCCTGCGAATCGGTGATCACCAGTGCGGGCGGAGCCGCGAGCGCGGCAAGCGCCGCGGGGATTTCCTCCGGCTGCACCACCAGAGCGGGGGCAGGCAGCTCCAAAAGGGCGCGCAGCACCTGCTGCTGGGGCAAAATCAGCCGCCCCTTGGGTGCGGAGGAATCGATGGGAGTCACCAGCAGCACCAGCTCACCGGGCGAAACAAGGCCGTCCAGCAGGCCCGGTGCTTTTTGCTGCGGCTTTGCGTTCGATAACACCGCAATCAGCTGCTGCATTCCCTGTCCGGTTTGAGCAGAAACCGCAATTGCGCCCTCCGGCGCGGGAAGACACTCCAGATCGCTTTTGTTCCATACCAGAATCACCGGTAGGCCGCGCTGCCGAAGCTGCTGCAGAAAATCCTCTTCTTCGGCGGCAAGGCCGCTTTCGGCGTCCGCTACATACACGGCGATGTCGGTTCTGCCCAAAACCTCCAACGATTTTTCACGCCGCAGCGCGCCCAGCTCGCCGGTGTCGTCGAGTCCGGCGGTGTCGATCAGCACACATGGCCCCAGCGGGAACAGCTCAATGCTTTTGTACACCGGGTCGGTCGTCGTGCCGCGCTGGTCGGAAACAATGGCGATGTTCTGGCCGGTCAGCGCGTTGATCAGGCTGGACTTTCCGGCGTTTCGCCTGCCGAACAGCGCAATGTGCGTGCTCACGGAACGCGGGGCCTGATTTTGCTCCATTCAGGAAACCTCCTTTTTCGAAATCGAAGTCTTGACGGTCACGTGCTCCAGCCTGCCGAGGCGCCCGGTCAGGCTGTTGATCTCGTCGGTACTGCTGACCACTACCAGAGAAATCACGGCCATGTTCTCCTCCGGCATGGGGATTCCCATGCGGCCCTTGACGATGCCCTGAAAGGAAGAGATCACCTGATTGAATTCCTGCTGACATAAATTCGGCTGCTCTAAAATGGCGCTGATCACAGCGACTCGGTTCATAACGCATTCCTCCTGAAATAAATAAAAGCCCTTCCGAGAATTCGGAAAGGCTTTGGGGTCTGATCAAAACGCAGCAAAACAGACGGCCCGCTTGTAAAAGAGGACTATCGATCCGTTTCTTTCAGATCAGCAGTGCTTTTCCGTCAGATTCGTTTTTTGTGGGATTCGGTCCGGCAGATCTGCGAAGAAAATACTTGGCAGAAATGGCGGGTTAGGTCTCGTTATCATACAAATCTTCAATGAAAGAAGCGAGAAACGCTTTTTTAACACTGTGGACAGCGGTGCGCAAAAATATGAAATGTTCGCGGGGTTCGTATGATAAGGCTCTCGTAGCGGCACATACCGCCGGCCGCTTCACGGCAGTTATTAAATTGCGGATTTTATCTGCAATTTAATTAGAGTATAAAAGGAATTGGCCAGATTGTCAACTAATTGACAGACAAAAACCACGCTGGATTTTTGTCTCGGCTTCCAAACTGTTCCGCGGATTTTGTCAGTTCCTTCTGCTTTTGCAGCATCGGTAAACAGTACTTGCAAAATACGGAAAAATTCTCTACAATAAGTCTAAAAGGAGGTGCTTTATGAATAAGACAAGGATTGCAATTGTAGGATACGGAAACATCGGCAAGTATGCGCTGGAGGCGGTTCTTGCCGCGCCGGATATGGAGCTGTCCGGGGTCGTCAGAAGAAACGCCGGGGGGCCGGTGCCAAAGGAACTGGCCGGCATCAAAGTGGTACAGGATGTAAGCGAGCTGGGGCCGGTGGATATTGCGCTGCTGTGCGTACCGACGCGCAGTGTGCAGGAATATGCGCAAACATTTCTTGCGATGGGCATTCATACGGTAGACAGCTTTGATATTCATACTTCTATTCCCGAACTGCGGGCGGTTTTGGGCCAAAAAGCGAAAGAAAGCGGCCGGGTGGCGGTTCTTTCCGCCGGGTGGGACCCGGGCAGTGATTCCGTGGTGCGTGCGCTGATGCAGGCCTGCGCGCCCAAAGGCATCACCTACACGAATTTCGGCCCCGGCATGAGCATGGGCCACACGGTTGCGGCCAAGGCGGTCAAAGGCGTAAAGGGCGCGCTTTCCATGACGATTCCGCTGGGCACGGGCGTACACAGACGAATGGTTTATGTGCAGCTGGAGGACGATGCTGATCTTGCGCAGGTCACCACCGCGATCCGGAGCGACGATTATTTCGCCCATGATGAAATACATGTGATTCAGGTGCCCGATATCAGTGCCGTCATCGATAAAGGGCATGGTGTACGGATGGAGAGAAAGGGCATATCCGGCGAAACGGACAACCAGCGGTTTGAGTTTCGTATGGAGATCAACAACCCTGCTCTGACATCGCAGATTATGGTTGCGTGCGCCAGAGCCGCAATGCGCCAGCAGCCCGGCGCTTATACTATGATCGAGATTCCGGTGGTTGATCTGCTGCCCGGCAGCCGCGAAAGTGCGATTGCCGCATTGGTCTAAAAAGTCCGGAACTCAATCGCCGGGCGGCTGTTTTAGGACCAGCCCGGTTCGGCACTCTCCCCAAAGCAGGGTCATATACTATCAGAAGGAGATGATCTTGAATAAGGGGGAGAATGCGATTGGGCCAATATAAGATTTGTGTATACGCGATCAGTAAAAACGAGGAAAAGTTTGTCGACCGCTGGATGGATTCCGTCAGCGAAGCCGATCTGGTGATTGTGGTCGATACCGGCTCCATAGACCGTACGGTCGAAAAGCTTCGAGAGCGCGGCGCGACGGTCTATGAAGAGAAAATTATTCCCTGGCGGTTTGATGAGGCGCGAAACCGCGCGCTCAGCCATGTCCCTGACGACGTAGACATTTGTGTGTCGATCGATCTGGATGAGATCCATGAGCCCGGGTGGGCAGCGGTTCTGGAATCCGCCTGGAGCCCGGAGTATACCCGCGCAAAATACCCGTATATCTGGAATCATCGTTCCGACGGTATGCCCGATCAAAAATACCAGAGAGAAAAGATTCACCGGCGGCATGATTTCCACTGGATTCGCCCTGTACATGAGATTTTGGAATACACCGGGGAAGGCGGAGAAAACGAGATATGGATCGAGGAACTCGTTCTTCATCATTACCCGGATGTTTCAAAGCCCAGAAGCCAGTATCTGCCCTTGCTGGAGCTTTCAGTAAAGGAAGACCCGTCTGACGACAGGGCCACGTTCTGGCTTGGCCGAGAGTATCTGTATTACCAGAAATACGATTCTGCGATTGAAACGCTGAAACAGTATCTAAAGCTTCCGGCGGCAAGATGGGGCGAAGAGAGAAGCGCCGCCATGCGGTTTATCGCGCAGAGCTATGAAAAATTGCAGGATGGCAAGGCGGCCGTGACATGGCTGTTCCGCGCGATTGAGGAATGCCCGACGGTGCGCGAGCCGTATCTGGATTTCGCCAGACTGGCCTATGAGGAAAAAAACTGGCCGCTGGTGTACACTATGGTGCGGTCGGCGCTTTCGATCACGCAAAAGAGCGGCAGCTACCTGATGGAGCCGGAATGCTGGGGAGCGGAGCTGTACGATCTGGGGGCGGTTTCCGCCTATTATCTGGGCCTGTATGGGAAGGCGGAGGACCACGCGGAAAAGGCCTGCAAAATGCGGCCTGCGGATGAACGCCTGAAGTCCAATCTGGAACTGATCCGCCAAAGGGTACAGGAGCAGGCCGATTAGACTACCTGAAAATCTTTTTAAAATGATTGCGTAGCCTGGTTGCGGGAATGCCTCAGGTGTGATATAAAGAAAGAAATGAAATCACTGTTCCGCGCGGACTGCCAAACGGGCGGGCCCGCTTTTCCCATAAAACAGATGCCGTCCATGTTGTTTCCGGGCAGCATCAGAGATTTTTTCAAGAATGATCTGTAAGCATAACAGAATGGTAGGGCAGTGAAAAGGAGTGATTCAGGCATGAGCGGTACGCAGCAGGTTACGGTCAAAATGATCGACTATTACGCCGGTGATCCGAAACGGATTCAGCATTTCATTAAGGTGTATCATTTTGCCAAGCTCATTGGAGAAATGGAACACATTGACCCCGATACGCAGGAAATTCTTGAGGTTGCGGCTCTGGTGCATGATATTGGGATCAAAAACAGCGAAGAAAAATATCACAGCAGCTCAGGAAAGTATCAGGAGCTTGAGGGCCCGCCGGAGGCCGAGGTGCTTTTAAGATCGCTCGGTTATCCGGAGCCGTTCGTAGACCGTGTATGCTGGCTGGTAGGCCATCATCATACTTACGGCAATATTCAGCAGATGGATCACCAGATTCTGGTGGAGGCGGATTTTCTGGTAAACGCCTATGAGGATGCGCTGAGCGAGCAGGCGATCCGCAACGTTCTGTCGACCCTGTTCCGCACAGAAACCGGGAAGCATTTGCTGAAAACAATGTTTTTGAAGGATGAATAACGTGTTTCCATAAAGCGCTGTGGCGGCCATATGGCCGCCACAGCTTTTTCAGAAAACTTAATCTACTGTGATAACGGAAACAGGACACCCTTCCTGTGCTTCAACGGCTGTTGCCTCTGCGCTCTCCGGAACATCCTCCTGATAAACCTCTGCTACGCCGTCGTCTGCCATGCGAAATACTTCTGGACAGGTTTCTGCACAGAGTCCGCAGGAAATACAACCCGATCTGTCAAGCATTGCCTTCATAAAGTACATCCTTTCTTTTGTGATATCACTTGAAATTCTTTCCTTTTCAGCCTCAATAAATACCAGGCTTCCTTTATTTTACTGCCAAGTTGTTAAATTTACCAGATACTCTGCAAATATTTTCTCTTTCTATGGAAAAATCATACGATAAAGGCTTTCTCTAAAACATAAAAGAAGAGTGCGTGAAGCTAAAATATATCATAATAACCTTACGGTGCGATCCAAAGCTTTAGGCGCCTGAGAGTGTTGAACCATCGGCCGAGTGATTCTGCTATTGATGATCTATGTCAATCTCTTCCTGCAAATTTGTGGTATAATAGCGATAATAGAAGTTCGCTCATTGCTTATGGGTAAGAGCAAGATTCGAAAACGGGATCGCAGTTCGAAGAGTAAATCCATTTACAGTACGACGAACAGGGAAGAATAAAGTAAGAGTGAACACATAAGAAGAATGAAAACAGGAGGAATTTGTTCCAATGGAGCGGGAAAAAAGCTTGGGAGAATCCGAAGAATGGCCGTCGATCGAGATTTTTGATTACAGTACAGATGTCTGTGATATTTTTCTTTGGGATTTTTCATCCTCGCCGCGGCTGGATTCACTGGCAGATATTGCTGAAAAACATGTGCGGTGGATCAATGTGGACGGCCCCTGCAGCGAAGAGCTATTGAATGAGATCGGGACTGTGTTTCATATTCACCCGCTGGTCATTCACAATCTGCGCAATCAATTTCAGCGCGCCAAGGTAGAGGAGTACGACGAGTTTCTTTCCGTCGTGACGAAAATGATTTATTTTACCGGCGACGCTCTGACGGTAGAGCACACCAATATTCTGCTTGGGCACAATTATGTCCTTACCTTTGGGGATACCAAAGGGGATGTGTTCGAGAGC
Organism: Clostridium sp. MSTE9; assembly: GCF_000277625.1. Taxonomy (NCBI): domain Bacteria; kingdom Bacillati; phylum Bacillota; class Clostridia; order Eubacteriales; family Clostridiaceae; genus Clostridium; species Clostridium sp. MSTE9. Next base: position 51,148 of record NZ_AKFU01000002.1, on the reverse strand, counting down.
ATCCGCAGGCGCATTCAGGCCGATGCGCGTGTGCGCTCCATGGGGGCGGATCATCTGGCCTATCTGCTGCTGGATGCCATTGTTGACGGTTATTTCGATGTGCTCGAAGCGATCGGCGGGCAGATCGACGATCTGGAAGACAGTATCATGGAACGAACCACAAAGCAGCATCTGCTGCAAATCCGCGCGATCAAGAAAAACCTGCTGCGGGTCAACCGGCATATCTGGCCGCTGCGCAACGTGGCCTCGCTGATGGACAAAGAATCGAGCGAGCTGATTCATCCCGAAACGGAACCGTATCTGCGGGATGTTTACAATCATATCGTGCAGGCCATCGATTCTACCGAAACTTACCGCGATCTGCTGTCCGGCCTGGCCGATCTGCATTTTTCGAACATCAGCTACCGGATGAACGAAATCATGAAGGTGCTGACCATCATCTCCACCATCTTTATCCCGCTTACTTTTATTGTGGGCGTGTACGGGATGAATTTTAAATATATGCCCGAACTGAACCAGACGTGGGGGTATCCTGTTGTTTGGGCAGTGATGGTCGTCGTCAGCATTGTGATGATCCTGTTTTTCAAGAAGAAAAAATGGTTTTGAATTTGAGTTGGTCGTGCTTTGCAGATGCCGTTCTTTCAGCTTGAAAAAAAGCCGGCTGGTATGAAAGTAAATCCAGAAAACTTCTTTCGCTTATCCGGCAGTTTTCTCTTTGTGAGATGCGTATCATCAGTTTTAGATAAAACAAAAGCTGCATGATTTTTTGATCATGCGGCTTTTTCTGGAGAGAGAAAGAGATGCATCTGAAAACAGAAACACAGGATCCGTGTGGCAAAGCAGAAACCTGCCGCTGCAAAAAGGCCCGGGGAATGGAATCGCCTCGCGTACTAAAGACAGAGCTGTTATACCGGGTGTCGTTGTAAGCGATTCTTTAGTCGGCAAATTTCACGTGAACGAACTTCATCATTCCCGCCTTGTCCATAACCGCCATCTGCGCGCGTGTTTTCAAGCCATCGGTATAGGCGAGTCCCTTAAAGTACGGCTCAAGGCTCACTTCACGAATCGCCGTGGACCAGTTTTGTATGGCCGTGGCATCGTTTACATAGAAGTACATCTGCGCGCCTTTGTTCCCGGTTTTCTGTACCATTTCATTGGACTTTTCCACGGCGGTTTTCGATTCCGCGTCAAAATATACCTCGCCCCCTGGAAACCGGCATGCCATGGAGGAGAAGATGGCTTTCAGTTGCTCTTCCTTGAAATAGTAGAAGACGCCGCCCGAAATAAACAGAATTCCGTTGTCCTGATCGAAGAGGATATCATCAAACCACGACTCGTCAAAGAACGATTTGGGAATGCAGGTGCTTCGCTCCGTGTCGGGCAGCAGTGTTTTACGGTACGCGATCGAATCGGGCAGATCAAGGTTGTACCAATGTATGCTGCCGTTATCCACACGAGAAAACCCGGTATCCAGCCCTGCCCCTATGTTGACGATGGTGCCCTTTGGATGCTTCTCCATAAAGCGGCGAACGGCGTCATCCATTTTCCGCGCGCGGACAATATAGCAAAGTCCGCTGAAATCACCGAAGGTTTTTTCAATGCCGGAAAAATCAAACGAATGCTTCCGGATGATTTCCATGGCGTCTTTGTCCTGAAGAATGTTCCGGTATTTTGCGCTGTATTTGGCGCGGCCCCATAGGGGAATCAGCATGGTTCCCTGTACAGACTGCAAATCCAGAGGCGTGGGATGGCTCATAAACTCACTCCTTTAGGTATATTTATGTGTTAGAATAGACTAATAAAAGTATAACACAAAATGGAAAGAAAGACTACAAAAGACTGCATGAACTTTATGTTCATGCGGATTGAAAAGTTAGGTAGAATCAAGGGCGGAAGCGGCACTGCCGGAAAAGACAGATAGGCCCGAATAGAGAACAACGATTTTCCGTAATCCAAATAACAATTGGGGTGTTTTTATATTTGCTTATGATATTGAATATTCCCGCAATTAATGGTAGCATATTAAAAGTGGAAATTATTATAAGGAAAGTGAAACTATGGATATGTTAAAATTAGAAGAAGTGTTTACTCTCTCTGGCATTCCTAGATACACATATGTAATTCCTGAAGAATATAACCAACTTATGGTAGCTGTTCGTACCCCTTCAAGAGGTGTAGTGATAGAAGGGCCATCAGGAATAGGAAAAACAACTGCGGTTTTGAAAATACTTGAGGAACTAAATCTTAATAAGGACTTTCTACTTTTAACTGCTAGAAAATCAGACGATGTAAAGATTATTGAAATGATTCCCATCGACTGGACGATTCTCTCAAAAATGCCATTTCTAACAAAATGAAAGTTTTAGCGGATGAGGGTGATTCCCCTGATAAGCTTATTATTATTGGAATTAATAGAGCTGGAGATTCTTTAGTAAGATTCTCTCCCGATCTAAATAATAGAATCGATACTATACATTTTGAAGCGAATTCAAATAAAAAAATAGCAGAATTAATAGCAAAAGGAGAATCCCATTTAAATATTAGTTTTGGGAATAAGGATGATATAGTTAAAAATTCATATGGCAGTTTTCATATAGCGCAAATGCTGTGCCAAAAGGTGTGTATTTTAGATAATATTTTGAACACACAAGAAAATAAAATAACGACTACATCATCTTACGCATCTGTATTGAACAGTCTTTTTAGTGATCAGTCGAGAATTTTCTTTTCAGTTGCAAAAATATTTGCAACTGGAAGTAAACTTCGTAAAGAAGGTAGAGCACCTTATTTACATATTTTGAAATGGTTGGCAGAAAGCAACGATTGGTCTTTACAACTTGATACTGCTATAGTCCAGCATCCTGAACAAAAGGCAAGCGTGGGGCAGGTAGTGGAAAAAGGATATTTAGATGATTTAATGTCTAATCATGCAGAAGAGTTAAGTGAATATATACACTACGATTCTATAACTAGGACTATATCAGTAGAAGATCCAAAGTTTGTTTTTTTTCTGAGAAATATTTATTGGTCCAAATTTGCAAGGCAAATTGGATATATTAAATATGAGGATACAACAAAGTATGATATCGCTTTGTCTTTTGCTGGGAATGATCGCAATCTTGCAGAATTAATTTTTCAATATTTATCTGAAAATGAAATTAGTGTTTTTTATGATGTGAATGAACAGGCTAATATACTGGCAAATAATGTTGAAGAATATTTACTACCGATTTATCAAAGTGAAGCAAAGTTCATTGTTCCGTTACTTAGTGATAATTATCCCAAGCGGTTATGGACCAAATTTGAATCAGAGGCTTTTAAAAGCAGATTCGGAGAGAATAGTGTGATTGCGATTTGGTTTTCTAATACTCCTTCGAGTTTGTTTGATGAAAGCCGTAAATATGGAGGTATCACATTTGAAGTTGATCGCAAAATTGAGGAGGAAGCTTATCGTATAAGCAATTTGATAGCAGAAAAGATACGTATATCTAAGTTAGAGCAAGAAGTTTAGGACATGTGTTTTACGAAGAATAACGTCCTTATCTCCCGGCCACGAATGAGGGCGATTTTGTGTTGCATTTTTTTAATATTTAAGTAAAAAACCTTATTGTAGTATTAAATTTGATATTATTGAGGAATGAAAAAAACCCCATGAATACTGGAATCTCCAGTATTCATGGGGTTTTTACCTTGGCGGAGAAAAAGGGATTTGAACCCTTGCGCCGGTTACCCGACCTACTCCCTTAGCAGGGGAGCCCCTTCACCACTTGGGTATTTCTCCGAATCTATTTTATTGATAAGCTTGTCAGCTTTATTTACGAATGGCGGAGGGGAAGAGATTCGAACTCTTGGTCCCTTGCGAGATCACTAGTTTTCAAGACTAGCTCCTTAAACCACTCGGACACCCCTCCAACACAAGGTGCGAGAGTTATGATACCATAAGTTGTATGCTATGTCAATGGATTTTGCTCATTTTTCGTACAAAAAAATGATTGCTTCCAACATTTTGCCTTCAAAACAACATCATTCCTTCAGCAGCTGCCAGCGCTCCCGATAATCCGGCAAAATGGATTGTACCAGTGCATAAAAATCCCTGCCATGGTTTTTATGGCGGATATGAGCCAGCTCGTGTACCACAACGTAATCCACAGCGCGCATCGGGTATTGCATCAGTCGCCAGGAAAAGCAAAGCCGGTTTTTGGGGCTGCAGCTGCCAAAGCGGGAAACGGCCCCCGTGATCGTAATGCCGGTTGGGTGCAGCTCCATCAGGCCGGAATAATAGGCGACCCGTTCCGGCAGGATTTCCTTTGCGCGGCGAATAAGCTGTTCGCGCTGTTCGTCGCTCGGCTCCGGGTGCTGCTCTATGCGGCTGCGCTGCCGTTCCAGAGCGGATTGAATCCAGCTTTCCCGCTGGGTGACAAACAGGTCGATTTCTCTCTGCGGGCAGCGCTTGGGGGCGCGCACCACTACGGCGGCATCGCGCGTAATCTCCAGCGAAAGGGTCTTGCGGCTGGAGCGGATCAGGGTATATTCCGGTTTCATAAGGTATCCTTTCCTGTTTTGGGGCATTTAATCAATCAGGTGATGCGCATACCATTTGTTGCCCTTCACCCGGAATAGGAAGATTCCGGACCGGACCGTCCATTCGAGGATCATCGCCACATAAATGCCGATGAGTCCCAAGCCGAACGGAATAGCCAGCAGCCAACCGCCGGCAACACGCAGGGTCCACATGCAGCACAAAGAAACAACCGAGCTGAATTTGGCGTCGCCCGCCGCGCGGATGGAGGCGGGAATAATAAAGCTGAGTGACCACACGAAGGGCATGGCGATCGCGGTCACGATCACGATGCGCCGGATTTCGGGAATGATCTGCTCCGGCGGGTTGAAAACGCCGATCAGGCCGGGCAGCAGCGGCTGTACGACCAGCAGCATAATCAAATAGCATATGCTCGAGAGGATCACAAATGTCCGGATGAATTTGCGGGAATCGTCGACCTGCCGCCGTCCCATGCATTGGCCGATAATCGTCACCGCAACCTGGCTGATAGTGTTGCTGGGAATTTGCAACACCATAATGATCGACCAGACAATGGCGTTCGCCGTGATTGCCAGAGTGCCCAGAGCGACAATATAGGTCTGCGTCAGCAGCTTGCCGCCGTTAAAGAACACCTGTTCCGCCGCGAAGGGAAGGCCGATGTACATGATTCGTCTCAGAATATCCTTATTAAGACGTAAAGCGCCCCGGTACTCAAAATGGAGGGTATCATCCAGGCGGGTGAGGAAGAGGAGGGAACAGGCCGCACCCAGACCGCGTGCGATATTTACCGCAACGGCCATCCCGACCACGCCCCAGTGGAATACAGAGATAAACAGAAGATTCAAAAGCACATAAGACACATTGGTGATCAAAGTCAGCGCCAGAGCGGGCCGGGTGCGCCCTACACCGCGCAGACAGCAGACGCAGCCCTGGTACAGGCCAAACGCGGGGTAAGAAAGAACACTGCCCAAAAGATAGAGACGTGAGTTTGAAAAAACGTCCGCGTCGGCGCTGCCGAACAGCAGCCACAAAATCGGGTCGCGGAACAGAATGAGTACCAGACCCAGGCCCAGTGCTAAAAGAGGAACCGCCGCTACCGTTTGTTCAGTCGAGCGCGACACCATCTCTTGATTGCGGCTGCCCTGATACTGCGCCACTACTACCGTACCGCCGGTGGCTACCGCTACCAGAATCGTCGTCATCAGCAGATTCAGCGAATCCACCATGTTCACGGCGCTGATTGCCGCAACGCCCGCGGTGCTGATGAGGGCTGTGTTAAAAAAGTTGATGCCCAGAATAAAGGCCTGCTCCAAAAAGATGGGCAAAGCCAGCGCAAGAACCTGCTGGTAGTGGATGCTTTTTCCGGAGAGATACTTCTCCAGTAAGTAAGAGGTTCGCTGTTTTATGATGAGAAGCGTTTTGCTGTGCAACAAGATCACACCAATTCCTTTAAAGCTGTATTTGGGCAAGGGTACGAGGCCGTACCGGCGAAGAAAGCGCCGTTGTCCATTAGACTGGGATGCAAAGCGCCGACCAGATTTTTCAGAAACAAGGTGCTGAAATAACGAAAAATAAAAAATCTGTTAATGTGTATTACTATACAACGAAAACGGTGGTTTGTCACGGGATAACGGCCCCAAAAGAAAAAGAAAAATAGGGCGTTTTTCTGTCAATATTCCCTTTCCGAAATTTCTGAATGAAAATATCCTGCAATTGGCTGAAAGCCTTTTGCAGAAACACGCGAAGAATTTCACAGGCTGCGAGAAACAGATGCTTCTTCCAGCCTGAAAAATCACGGCGATTTGTGGGGAATGGTTTGGGATGGATGGAATTTGTGTTATAATAACCTCGCGGCACAAACCGAAACAAGGCTTCGGGTGTATGTGCCAGCAGACAGACTGATCCTGCATTCACATCGCGAAAAAAATCCGCAGAGAAAACAATCTGATCTGTCGCGAACGAAAGCCTCCTACGGTTCTAAACAAGTCCGCCCCAGCATAAGACACAGGTTAAGACATCCCAAGAAGAATAAATCTAGAAGAGGATCTTTTTTGAAAATAAAAGGAGTATCAAACCCATGGATGGAAAGCAAAGAAAAAATATAACGGTTGGGTCATTGGTAGACGTCGTCCAAAAGCAGGATCAGCCAACGGGACGGCTGACGCGGGGGCGGGTTGCACGCCTGCTTACAAAAAGCCCGAATCATCCGCATGGCATTAAAGTAATGCTGGAATCCGGTATTGTTGGCCGGGTACAGTATGTAATAGAAGAACAGGAGGAATCATAATGGAGCGCTTATTTGTATGTTACCCCAAATGCACCACCTGCCAAAAGGCCGAACGCTGGCTGAAAGAGCATGGGATTTCCGCCGAGATACGGAATATTAAAGAGCAGAATCCGTCGCAGGAGGAGCTGACGCAATGGTATCGTGCATCCGGGCTGCCGCTGCGAAAATTTTTCAACACCAGCGGCATAGCCTACCGGGAGCAGGAGCTTTCCAAAAAGCTGTCGGATATGAGTGAGGAAAAGCAGTTGGCGCTTCTTTCCACCGACGGAATGCTGGTCAAGCGGCCGATTCTGACAGACGGGAAAACCGTGCTGGTTGGCTTTCGCGAGAAAGAATGGGAAGAGGCTCTGCTGAAATAAAGCAAAAAGAAAAAGATTCAAAACGGCGGAACTCTTCATCCACTCCCTTTTGAATCTTTTTTCGATTATATGCTTTGCCGTTCGGCGTTTTTCTGGTTACGGGATTCAGGCTGCCCCAGCCGGCGCGCTTTTGCAGATCCAGCTTTCTGCGCTGTGATTTGCTCATTTTGTCCCGCGGAATCATTTTTTCCATCAGCACTCATCCTTTCTGGTTTTAGTATACCACAAAGTAAGTGAAAAGTCATCTTCCGGCAGTGGAAAGTAAGGTCTGGCAAAATTCGGAACAGTGTGTTATGATATAATAACATGAGAATGATTATCAAAATTAATAGAAGAAGAATAACGGAAAGGGGAATACAGCATGAGAAGAACCATTCGTAAAACAGTTACCGGAAGTACACAATATGACGGCGCGGGGGTGCGTTTGGTACGCGTGATCAGCCGCCCGGATGTAGAGGATTTCGACCCATTTCTGATGCTGGACGCATTCGATTCTACCGATTCGGCTGATTATGTGAAAGGGTTTCCGTGGCATCCGCACCGGGGGATCGAAACTGTCACTTATCTGATTGAGGGAACGATCGAGCACGGTGACAGCCTCGGCAATAAGGGCAGTATTGATAACGGCTGCTGTCAGTGGATGACGGCGGGCGGCGGTATTCTGCATCAGGAGATGCCGAAGGAAAGCCCCCGTATGCTGGGTGTCCAGCTTTGGCTGAATCTGCCGGCCAAAGATAAAATGACAGTCCCGAAATATCATGATATTCGTGCCGAACAGGTTCCTGCGGTGGAAACCGAAGCAGGCACCACCCGCGTGATTGCCGGCAGCTACCAGGGCACAGCAGGCCCCGGGCAGGGCGAATTTGTTCCGATGACGATGCTGGACGTTGCGCTGAACCCCGGCTGCGAATGGAATCTGACCGTTCCTGCTGCGGATACGGTATTTGTGTATGTAGTGCGCGGAGAAGGAAGCTTTGCAGAGCAGGATGGAGAGATTCAGGAAAAGCATGCGGTTTTGTTCCGTGAGGGAGAAGAGCTGTCGGTTACAGCGGGCGCACAGGGCGTACGCTTTCTGCTGTTCAGCGGCCCTCCGCTGAAAGAACCGATTGCCTGGGGCGGTCCGATCGTGATGAATACCCGTCAGGAGCTGCAGCAGGCTTTTCTGGAGCTGGAACAAGGCACCTTCGTCAAAGACTGATTCCTTTTCTATCATCATAAAGAGAAAGCGGGAGCGTGCCCCTGAAAAGGGCTCGCTCCCGCTTTGTATGGTCGGATTTGTTTTGATAGGGGCAAATCCTTTCCCTGTTATCACTCGGTGCCGTTAGTTCAAAGTGTCGGCATAGTGCTTCATGGCCTGTGCCAGAAAAGCCGAAAGACCCTCGCCGTATTTATCGATATTTTCGGTAAAGCGTGAGTCGTCCACATACATTTGACCCAGTCCTGCGAAAGCTTCCGGCGAATAATGATAGCCGAAATTGTCATTCAGAAAATGATAGAACTGTCCGACTTTCTCCAGCACCTCGGGGGAATCCGGCGGAAGCTGACGGCACTGTGCGAGCGTGCAGAAGATGTCTTCCATCTGCTGCGCGACCTTCTCCTGCCCCTCTTTTCCCAGAGCGGAAAGCGTGTCGTTGCTTTTCTGAACCGTTTCGTCGCCCCAGCGGCGCCGCGCTTCTTCTTCATAAGGATTCTTCGAGAAATCGAAGCCTTCAAATTTTTCTTTCGGTGTCATGGTGATTTCTCCTTTCCATGTTTTGTGTGTTTTGAGTAGGGTGTCCAGCATGGTGTCGATCCGTCGCCGCTCGTGCACCAGGTAAGCTTTTTGTACCTGAAATGCCTGCTCCCGGTCAAATTCGGGATTTTCCATCAGCTCGCGGATGACAGAAAGGGGAAAACCGCATTCCCTGAAGAACAGGATCTGCTGCAGACGATCCAGATTCTCTTCGGAATACTCTCGGTACCCGTTTTCGGGGTTCCGCTGCGGGCACAGCAAACCGATTGCATCGTAATGATGCAGCGTGCGCACGCTCAGGCCGGTCAGACCCGCAACCTCGTTGGTGTTCATATGGGAATTCCTCCTTTCAAAGAGTATCATAAGCTATGACGCCGCGTCAGGGTCAATAGGTATTTTATCATTTTTTCAATTTTTTTATTAATGCGTAATGTATTGTTCAAAGCGCCGTTGAATTTTCCCCCGTAGAAGTGGGGAAGCTTGCTGTTTTCACATTAATTAATATAAAAAAAACAGTCCGGAGAAAACCGGACTGTTTTTTGAAAGGAATGCTTATTTCGCAGGGACAACAGCGCCCGCGTAGGTGTCTTCGATATACTTTTTGATGTCGTCGCTTCTCAGAACTTCTACCAGAGCCTTGATGCCCGGGTTGTTCTCATCGCCGTCACGTACCGCGATCACGTTCACATAAGCGGTGGCAGCCAAAGAGGTATCAGCCTCAGCGGCAAGCGCATCGGCAACCTTCAGGCCGCCGGCGATGGCATAGTTGCCGTTGATGACAGCAAGGTCAACATCGGGCAGGGAACGGGCGGTCTGAGCCGCTTCGATTTCCTGAATCTTCAGGTTCTTCTTGTTCTCGGTGATGTCGTTCTTGGTAGCGGTGATGCCTGCGCCATCCTTAAGCTTAATGAGGCCCTGATCCTGCAGCAGCAGAAGCGCGCGGGCTTCATTCGTGGTGTCGTTTGGAACCGAGATGGTCGCGCCGTCCTTCAGCGCATCCAAAGATTTGGTTTTGCCGGCATAGATGCCGAAGGGCTCATAGTGAATATCTCCCGCAGAAACAAGGTGGGTACCCTTTTCCTTGTTGAAGTCATTCAGATAGGTAATATGCTGGAAGTAGTTTGCGTCCAGCTCTTTGTTTTCCAGTGCAAGGTTCGGCTGCACATAGTCGTTGAATTCCTGAATGTCGAGCTGGTAGCCTTTGTCCTTAAGCAGCTCGTTGGCCTTCTTCAGAATGTCTGCGTGGGGCGTGGGGGATGCACCGATCTTAATGGTCTGCAGCTCTGCTGTGGAAGAAGCGGGTTCCGAAGCCGTCGCCGCACTGCTGGCGGAGGAACCGTTGGAGCAGCCTGCCAGAGCAGAAACAGAAAGGGCCGCAACCAATAATAGAGAAAGAATTTTTTTCATTGTCAATATACCTCCATACAATTTTCACACCGATTTTATGTTTAAGACTTACGCTTATCACTTTTCCCGGCGGAGCGCATTCCAATTTCCTGGAAAATCTGCACCACAATGACCAGAAGGGCAACCGTGACGAGCATAATATCGGTTTGATAGCGATAGTAACCGTAATTGACCGCAATTGCGCCAAGTCCGCCGCCGCCGACAAAACCGGCTGTTGCGGAATACCCCAGAATCGTGGCAATGGCGATGGTCGCTCCGTTGATCAGGGAAGGAACCGCCTCCGGCAGCAGCACCTTAAAAATGATCTGCTGATCAGATGCGCCCATGGAGTGAGCGGCCTCGATCACGCCCTTGTCGACCTCCATCAGGGAGGACTCCACCATACGCGCGATGAACGGCGCGGCTGAGAGTGTCAGCGGAACAATGGTCGCGGTGGAACCGAGGGAAGTACCCACGATCAGCCGGGTCAGCGGAATCACCATGACCATCAGAATCAGGAAGGGAATCGAACGTGTGATGTTGACGATCACGTCGAGCACCTTGTAAAGCGGAGCGTTGGGGCGAATTCCGTCCCTTGCACTGATGACCAGCAGAATGCCGAGCGGCAGGCCGATCACATAGCCGAACAGAGCGGAAAACACGGTCATATATAAGGATTCCCCAATGCCGACCAGCAGCATCTGGATTGTGGTGTTATCCCACATAGCCGCTCACCTCCTCCACCGTCAGCCCGCGTCGCTGCAGATAACGCAGCATATTTTCCCGCAGGGATTCCTGCTGAGGAACCTGAATGACAATCTGGCCGAATGCCTTGCCGTCAATATTTTTCGTATCCGCATAGATGATATTCACGGGGATTTTGAATTCCAGCACCATGTCCGCAATCACGGGTTCAAACGAAGAGTTGCCGTCGAATACGATCCGGTAGCAGGTAGCGCCGGCGTCCTGCGCCGAGAAGGGCTCGCTCTTGCGGCCGTCCGGGTAAACGAGCTTCTGGGCCGCGGCGGTTTTGGGACGGAAGAAGATTTCCTCTACGCTGCCGACCTCGGCAATATGGCTCTTGTCGATGATGGCTACCCGGTTGCAGATCTGCTCGATGACGCTCATCTCGTGCGTGATAATGATAATGGTGATGCCCAGCCGCTGATTGATGTCCTTGAGCAAAGACAGAATCGAAGCGGTTGTGGTGGGGTCCAGCGCACTGGTGGCTTCATCGCACAAAAGCACCTTCGGGTTCGGTGCCAGAGCACGGGCAATCGCCACGCGCTGCTTCTGCCCGCCCGAAAGCTGCGACGGGTACGATTTTGCGCGGTCGGAAAGGCCCACCAGCTCCAAAAGCTCCTTAGCTCGTGCCTTTGCGGTCTTTTTGTCCACCCCGGCAATTTCCAGCGGGAAGCAGATATTGCTTTCTGCGGTGCGCTGCATCAGCAGGTTGAACTGCTGAAAGATCATTCCCATGGAACGGCGTACCGTGCGCAGCTGCAGATCATTCAGCTTCGCGATGTCTTTGCCGTCGAACAACACGCGGCCGGCCGTGGGGCGCTCCAGCAGATTCATGCACCGCACCAGGGTGCTCTTTCCGGCGCCGCTCATGCCGATGATCCCGAATATATCCCCTTGCTGAATTTGCAGATTAATATCTTTTAAGGCGTGAACAGTGCCGTTTTTGGTTTGGAATGTCTTTTCCAGCTCCTGAATCTCAATCAAAGTTTGAGATGCCACAAAATTCCCTCCTTTTCTACAATAACCCTCTTAGTATATACCAAAACGCTCGGATAGTAAATGGGGAGCATAGCGCCAGAAACGGGGTTTTGTAAAAAAAGAAATCCTTTTTCTCTGGGGATTACACTCATTATAGAGAGCGTCTTTCTATTTGTCAACGAAAAAACCCTATAAATCATATAGGGTTTATCTATTTAAAGGTATAGTTAAAATTTATTGCTCTCGTATTTTTGGCTGTGCGAGGAATAACTGTGCCGGATTCTGGCGAAAAGGCGGCGCTTTCCCTCCGCTTTCTCTTTCTGGCGGCACTTGGCCAGATAGTTGGTGGTTTCGTCGAGCACTTCGCCGCTGAGCAGGAACAGGGCGATCAGGTTCGGGAATGCCATCAGGCTGTTGAAAATATCGCTGATTCCCCAAACGAGATGCAGGTCGAGCGTACAGCCCGCAATTGCCGAGAGGGCAAACAGAATCCGGTAGGCGGGCACTGCCCGGTTGCCCACAAGGTACCGCACCCCGCATTCGCCGTAATAAGACCACCCCAAAAGGGTCGCAAACGCAAACAGCGAGATGCACACAGAGATCAGTGCGCCGCCGTAGTTCCCGAATACCGAGGAAAAGGCCGCGGCCGAGAGCGCTGCACCGTCTTTTCCGCTCGAAAGCGTGCCGCTGCATAAAATGACGAGCGCCGTTACCGTACACATGATAATCGTGTCCAGAAACACCTGAAAAATGCCCCACATCCCCTGCTCCACCGGCTCCTTCAGTGTGCTGCCGGAATGCGCCATGACCGAGCTGCCAAGCCCGGCCTCATTCGTGAACACCCCGCGCGAAACGCCGGTCTTCAATGCGTTCGCCATCGCCGCCCCGCCGATTCCTCCGGCCGCCTGCCGCAGGCCGAAAGCCTCATCCATAATCTGCCGGAACACCTCTGGCAGTGCCTGACGGTGGCAGTACAGAACGATCCCCGCCGCAAGCAGGTAACTGATCGCCATAAAGGGAACCAGACGTTCCGCAACACGGGCGATCCGGCGAATGCCGCCAAAGGTCATAATTGCCAGCAGAACGGCCAGCACCAGCCCGGTAACGGGAAGTGCGACGCCGAAGGTATCCTGCAGCGCACCGGCGATGGAATTCGACTGCGCCATATTTCCCATCCCGAACGAGGCCAGCACGCAGCCGACGGAAAACAGCACAGCCAGCACCTTGCTGTGAACGCCGCGCTCAAGGTAATACATCGCGCCGCCCAGCCAGGTGCCGTCTGAATTCTTGATCCGGTATTTCATGCCCAGCACGTTTTCAGAGAAGATCGTCATCATTCCCAGAAGCGCCGAGACCCACATCCAGAAGATCGCGCCCGCGCCGCCGAGAGTCAAAGCGGTGGCGACCCCCACGATGTTGCCGGTGCCGATCGAACCGGCCAGCGCGGTAGAAACCGCCTGAAAGGGGGAAATCCCGTCCCGACCACGTGAATTCTGGCTGAAAAGTTTACCGAAAGTATTTTTGAACCAGAGTTTACAATGTGTAAACTGGAAAAAGCCCGAACGGAAGGTGAAATTTGCCCCCGCCAGCAGAATGGCGGCCAGAACGGGCCAGCCCCACAGCAGAGGATGCAGAACATCGTTCAGCTGCTGAATCACCGCAGAAATTTTCAAAAGAAAGCGCCTCCTCCTACAACCTGTACTATCAGGTGTATTCCAGAGGCGCGCTTTTCATTCGCACGTATCGTCAAAAAACAACAGGCCCCCTTCGCCGTTGGCGAGAGAGACCTAAGATGTTTTCAACTGGTGTATTCCAAAGCCGTCCTTTTCATTCGCGTATACTGCCAATCAAGCAGCGGCCCCTACGCCGTAGGCGAGAGAAACTCTAAGTTGTTTTAACAGAGGCATTCCAAAGACGCTTTTCATTCGCGCATACCGTCAATTAATGGCAGTTTCCTCCGCCGTAGGAGAGAGTAACCTCAAAGCGCTTTTAACAGCTGTGTTAGAAACACTTTTTTATTTGTGCTTATTGGTTGGACTATTCGCTTACAAAGCAACTGATAAAAAGTTCTCCCCCGCCTACGGCGGGGGAGAACAAAAACGTCTTTGATTACAAGGACTCGATTTCGTCCAGCCACAAACGGGAGCTTGCGTCGCTCGGCATGCGGAAATCGCCGCGGGGCGACAGCGTTACGGTACCCACTTTGGGGCCGTCCGGCAGGCAGGAGCGTTTGAACTGCTGAGCAAAGAAGCGGCGGTAGAAGATCAGCAGCCACTTTTTGATCGTTCCGTCGTCATAGGCGCCGGTAAAAGCCATGCGCGCCATGCGGTAGATTTTTTTCGGGCGGAAGCCGAAGCGAAGCATGTAGAACAGGAAGAAGTCGTGCAGCTCATACGGCCCGACCAAATCCTCTGTTTTCTGAGAAATTTCGCCGTTGACCGGCGGCAAAAGCTCGGGACTGACGGGGGTATCGAGAATGTCGAGCAGCAGCTCGCGCACCCCGGGCTGGCTGTTCTCTGCCGCGTGGCGCACCAGGTGGCGCACCAGCGTTTTGGGGATAGAGGCGTTCACGCCGTACATCGACATGTGGTCGCCGTTGTAGGTGGCCCAGCCGAGAGCAAGCTCAGACAGGTCGCCCGTGCCGATGACGATCCCCCCTGTCTGGTTGGCGATGTCCATCAGTACCTGCGTGCGCTCGCGCGCCTGCGAATTCTCGTAGGTGACGTCGTGTACCTGCGGGTCGTGGCCGATGTCCTTAAAATGCTGCTCGACCGCGGCTGCGATGGAAATTTCGCGGAAGCTGACCCCCAGACTCCCCGCAAGGCCGGAAGCGTTGTTTTTGGTCCGGCTGGTGGTGCCGAAGCCAGGCATCGAAACCGCTGTGATTCCCGTACGGGGAAGATGCAGGGAATCGAAAGCGCGTACCGTGACCAGCAGCGCCAGGGTGGAATCCAGCCCGCCGGAAAGACCGATCACGGCGGATTTTCCGCCGGTGTGGCGCAGGCGGGTCTTCAGCCCCTCGGCCTGCATCGTCAGAATCAGCTCGCAGCGGTCGTACAGATCGGAGGAATCAGACGGTACAAACGGCAGGCAGGGGAAGGTACGCCGAAGCTCCAGCGGAGCAGGGGTCAGATCAAACGGGATCGTCGTGCAGCAGCAGCCGCTCTGCCAGGTGGTCATGCGGCGGCGTTCCTGGATAAGGCGCTGCAGGTCGATGTCCGCGCAGGTCAGGCCGGTGGTAAACAGCGGCGCCTCCGCTAAAAGAGTGCCGTTCTCGGCAATCAGGTTATGTCCGGAAAATACCATGTCGGTTGAGGATTCCCCTTCGCCCGCATCCGCGTAGGCATAGGCGGCAATCAGCCGGGCCGACTGCCCAGTGACGAGCGCGCGGCGGTAGGAGGGCTTGCCGATCACCTCATCGCTTGCGGAGGGATTCAGAATGACCGTTGCCCCGCAGGAAGCCAGATTGGCCGAAGGTGGTGCCGGCATCCACAAATCCTCGCAGATTTCCACACCCAGTACCAGCTCCGGGATGGAAAGGCAGCGGAAAATCAAATCGCCGCCCATCGGGACAGCTTGTCCGCAGAACGGGATTTCGCGGGTTGCGGAAGCGGGGGAAAAGTGACGTGCTTCATAGAACTCCGAATAATTCGGAATGCTGCGCTTGGTGGCCAGCCCCAGAATCCGGCCCTGATGGATCACGGCGGCGGTGTTGTACAGCTCGGCGTCCAGCGCAACGGGAACGCCGATCACGGCGATGATGCGCATATCGCGCGTTTCGCGCAGGATGCGTGATAAGGCCGCCTCCGCACCCGCGATCAGGGTGCCGTCGCGAAATAAATCGCCGCAGGTGTAGCCCGTCAGGCACAGCTCGGGGAATACCACAACCCCCACCTGCTGCTGTTCTGCCTCGCGCATCAGGTCAATTATGGCGGATCCGTTGTGCTGGCAGTCCGCTACCCGAATCACCGGGGTAGCGGCGGCGATTCTGAAAAATCCGTCTTTCATAGGAATGTTCCTCCATTTGGAATGAATCGGCGCCGGTTTGCGCAGCCGGCGGATTACTTCCGTTTTTCTGATCTTAGTGAGTTTTTCGGCGCGCAGCCGGGCAGAGTCAGTTTGCCAGAGCCAGCATAAGGAGCTGCCGCCGGGCTTGCTGAACATATGAACAGGCCGCCAAAGCTTGCAGGGCGGCAAATGCTGCAAAGCAAGGAAGCTGCCTAACATTTGCAGGCGCAGCTGCCCTATGAATACACGGCAATGGCGTAAGTAAAATTGAGAAATGATTTTACGGCCGCGTAATGCTTTAACGGTCAGAAGGGCGCGCTAATCGCGCGCCCTCTTTATCGAGTGGAATAATTTTCTTTTAGTGCAGGCGGACAAACGGTGACGTCCGGCATATGGCGGCGCAGGTTTTCCAGTGTGAACTGCTTGCTGCCGCAGTAATGGATGCCGCGGCGCACCCGGTTCAGATTGCTCAGACAGTTGGCGCCCTTTCTCTCCCGCAGGTGCATCTTCAGCACATAATAAAGACAGCACATGCCGGTCTTGCGGCAAAGGGCCCGATAAGCCTTTTCGTAATCGGAGTAAACGCCCACGCTTTCCAGCGTGGCGCGAACCATGGCCGTGGCACGGATGAAGTCGTTGATCTTGTCCGCATTGATCGTAGCCAAGGTGCTGGTACTCTGCTGATTATAATAATACAGCGCTTTGTCCACAACTACAACCTTATTTGCGTGTGAAAATAATTTATTTGCTGTGGCCAGATCCTCAAATGCCATGGTGGGGAAGGTGATACCGTAATCGGTAAACAGGCTTCTTTTATAAATTTTATTCCATACAAGGCTCTGAATCTGGGTGTCGTGCAGCAATTTGTTCATGGCCACATCGCGGCTGAAAACGCCGTGGCAGCGGAAGGGGTACTTGTACAATACATCCGATCGGACAAAGTGGTAATAATAATAGCAGCAGGCAATGTCCGCCCCGTTTTCGGTTACCGCACGGTACAGCTCCTCCAAAAAATAGGGGGAAACATAGTCGTCGCTGTCCACAAAACAGAGGTATTCGCCCCGGGCGGCCTCCATTCCGCGGTTGCGCGCCATAGACATGCCGGCATTGGGCTGATCGATCACGACCATATTGACATAATTCCGCTCGAATTCGCGAAGAATAGCGAGAGAACCATCTTTTGAACCGTCGTTGACGGCGATGATTTCAAAATCCTGAAATGTTTGGTGAACCAGAGTGGAAAGACACTTGCCGACAAAAGGCTCCACATTGTAGACGGGAATTACCACGCTGATTTTGGGGTCTTTGAGTTTTGTTTGATTCGGCAAAGCTCATTTCTCCTTTCATTCGAAACTAGTATCCCGCTTTTTGCGCAGGTTGATACATGCCCGGGTGCAGGAGCAGGCAAAATGCTCTTTGCGGGGCTGTTATTGTCCCGATTCCGTTTGTCCGGAGGAGTCGGAAGATGCCGTATTCGGCTGAGAAGAAGCAGGCTGAGACGATGTGTGGGAAGAAGACGAAGCCTGTGAGGAGGAAGCCGCAGAGGAAGACGGTGTGCTCGACGCCGGCTTCGAAGAGGCAGCGGCAGAAGAGGCCGGGGTCGAAGAGGTGGTTCCTTCGGTCCCGGGGCCTACCTTGTAGATGTTCGCAATGGCGCGGTAATAGCTGCTCGGCAGAGCTTCTGTTTTGACCACCTTGCCGTTCAGGTAGAAAATGCGTTTGGCAGACGCGCGGATACCGGCGTTGCCCTTGCGGTCGAGAACCTTCTCGCCTTTTTTCAGGGAGGAATCCACCACGAACTGATCCTCAGGCTGCGCAACAGTACCGGTCTGCTGCGAGACGACCTCGATATTATCATAATCGGGGGGCTGGTAGCCGTAAAGCGTTACCGTCACTTTTGTGCCGGTCATACCGGCCACAATGTATACCGGGTATTCGGTAGGATTTTTAAATTGAAAATCCAAGTATGGATAACTGACGGTTGCGTCGAGGCCAAGCGGAACGTAAGAGGACTGCCACATGTGGTTGGCGCGGCTGGTGATCTCCATGTTAGAGCGGATGGCCGCCCCGTATAATGTGGAGGATACCTGGCATACGCCGCCTCCATACTCCAGCACTTTCTTTCCGCCGGAAATGGCCACGGCCTTGCGGTAGCCGTTTTCGGGAAGATTCGAGTCGCCTGTGGCGTTGTTAAATGAGAATACGGCGCCGGGCTCGATCACCTTGCCATTGATGGCTGCCGAGGCAACCTTCATGTTGTGGTTGCCGTCCGCGGTGTTGGTGGAAACGGTCGTGTAAGTGCCGAGCTTCTGCATATGGCTCTTCAGATGGGCCTGTGTCACATCAAAGGGAACCGTTTTAACGGGAATCTCAATCGTTCCCGTTCCGCTGCCGCCCACCAGGGCATTCACCTGAGAAAGCAGCGAGTCGCTTTCCACGGCAAGGCCGTCTTTTCCGTCCTTGTACTGGAACGTGGCTGTGGCGGTATCGAAAGAAGCAACCGTTGCGTTGACCGGCGAAATATTGACAGCCTGCTCAATTTCAGAAAGTTTCTGTTTTAACACCGCTTCGTCAGAAGTTGCCGTCAGACTGTAGGTTTTCGGGGTCGTTTTCAGCTCCTCGATCAGCTTCAGGCGTTCCTCGTTATTTCCCATGCGGGCATAGCCGTAGGCTTCGTCCAGAACCTCCTGCGTGTTGAAGCTGTATCCCAAATCCTGTGCGGTGAGGGTCCAGTTTTTATCGCCATAGGTCAGCTTGATGTCGATTTTCGGCAAAAGACCGGGTTCGGCGGCTTCCAGAGCCTTCTGGGCCTCTTCCTTGGTCTTTCCGCCCAGGTCGATTCCCTCTACCACCGTTCCGGTGTAGTAGGTATCCGCCTGTAAAAGATTGGCATCGTTCTTCGCCTTCTCCTGCTGCTGGTAGTAAGAGACGCCCGCAAATACAGCCGCGCCCAGAATGAGGACGCCGGCCGCCGCTGCCGCGATCTTCTTCCACCGGCCAGAGCCGTTTTTGCTGTGTTTCGGGGAAGAAGAATACAGATCCGTCAGGGAGTCTTCCTGGTGGAGATGAGTCAGCTGATTCATGCAAAATCCTTCCTTCCTGAAACAAAATTTGTCCTGCGCACTCTCGGGGGAAAGCCGAAAACGCGGCAAAACAATAACAATAAGGCTTTTCGCGAGTCTATTTTATCGCCTTTTCAAAGGAATGTAAAGTTACAGCTTTTACATAAGTTTCGAAAGGCCGTTTTTTCCGTAAAATATTTACATATCAAGGCTTGAAACTTAGTGGGAAATACTATATTGTATAGATACGCGGCCCTGCGGCAAGAAATGCAGACTTTTCCATTTCTGCACTGCCGGGCCGGGACTGTATTTTGAAAATATGCAGAACGGAACCGTTCCGTTCTCACAGGAGGAACCTTCAGGTGAAAATTCTTATTTTATCTGCGGCAACCGGAGGCGGCCATTTACGTGCATCCCATGCAATTGAGTCGTATCTTTTGGAGAACACCACAGATGTTGAAGTGAGAGTGGTGGATGCGCTGAAAACCATTCATCCGATCTTAGATAAAACAATTTGCGAGGGATATCATTTTTTGGCCACGAAAACCCCGAAAATGTTTGGTCTGCTGTACCAGAAATCCAACGAGGAAAATCCCCTGGCCCAGATGGTGCCAAAATTTAACAGCCTGTTCAGTCAGCGGCTGCTGCCCTTATTTGAGGAATACCAGCCCGATGTGATCATTGCAACACACCCCTTTGTAACGGAAATGGTTTCCCATTTAAAGGAAAAAGGGCAGGTCAGAGTACCGCTGATCTGCATCATGACGGACTACGGCCCGCATAAGGCGTGGATTTCGGACAATGTGGACGCCTATGTGGTGTCAAGCGAAGACATGGTGCCGGACATGGAGGCCATGGGCGTGCGCCGCGAAATCGTGTATCCGTTCGGCATTCCGGTTTACAATGTGTTTTTTGACAAGACCGACAAGGCCGCGCTGCTGGAAGAGCTTGGAATGAAGCGCGACCAGCTTACCATCCTGATCATGGCGGGAAGCTTCGGCGTTTCGAATATCCTCCAGATTTACGAGGATATTGTTTGTCTGGACCTGCCGTTCCAGATCATCGTCATCACCGGCCGGAACGAAAAGTTGTTCCAGGCCTTTGAGGATAAGATCGAAGAGTGCCGTCTGAGCCCTCAAATGTGCTGCAAGCACACCCGGCTGGTCTTTTTTACAAACGAAGTGGAAAAGTACATGCACGCGTCCGACCTGATCATCACAAAGCCCGGCGGCCTGACGGTGTCGGAGGCACTGGCCTGCAACGTTCCTCTGGCGGTGTTCGACGCGATCCCCGGTCAGGAGGAGGATAACGCCAATTTCCTGATGAGCCACGATATGGCGGTCAGGATCCGCAAGGGTGACGACTGCGCGGGCACGATCTCTGAACTGCTGAGCAACCGCGAAAAACTTGAGAAGATGCGGCAGTCCTGCCAGAGCTTCGATAAATCACAGTCATCCAAAAACATTCTGTCCCTGATTTACGAGCTGGTGGAAGAGCAAAAGGAAGATACCGCCGCATTCGGCAAATAGCACGCCGGCGTAAAAAGCCGGGAAGGATGATCCTTTATAAAACAGAATTGATTCAATTTGAAAAATGGGGCAGCGTAAAAGCTGCTCCATTTTTTGTTCGTTAAGGATGTTTTATTCCTGAAAAACGCCGCAGCGGATCAAGCGATGGGAATCCTCTGCCTGTATTTACCAACGAATTTATCTTTCATTCCGTTTCGGTTTGCGATGCTTCGGAATTTTGATATTCCAAGATATCTCCGGGCTGACAGTCCAAAGCCTTACAAATTCCTTCTAAGGTTGAGAAACGAATCGCCTTTGCCTTGCCATTTTTTAATATAGAAAGGTTTGCCAGCGTTATGCCGACTTTTTCAGCCAGTTCTGTCACACTCATTTTCCTTTTTGCGAGCATCACATCAATATTGATTATCATTGCCATGTGCTCACCTCAAATTGTAAAATCATTTTCAGATTTGATGATGATCGCTTCCTGCAGCAATCTTTGAAGAACAGCCACGAAGGTTGCAACGATAAGCGGCATGGAAGCCATGCCAAAGCCGATGATGACAAGACCGGGAGCATCCTCCATTTGTGCCACGAGATATACGGCCGGCATACCGGCCAAATAGAAAAGTGCAGTCATCAGTGTTCCCGCTATTTTCATATTCTTCAGCGTCTTGATGGATGCATCGGAAAACACTTTCCCGTTGTCGATATAGTGCAGCAGTTTGATTGCCTGATACAGCGCAAAGAAAAAAATGATCATTGCCGCATACATACAAATCAGGAATGGAAGTTTGAAAAATGCCGCCGTCGGCACCAATACAGACATGGCGTTTGCAAATTTAGGCAGAAGAAAAACACCGAAAATGAGCGAAGTAATTCCGATCAGGACGATGACGATTTTTAAAAAGATGGTTGTGACACGCTGCTTCATAAAATCACCCTCTGTTTTTATTGGTAACTCGATTATAGCATTGATTTATCGTTTGTCAATAAATAAATATTGATATTAAGATAAAATTATCTGTATTGTAATATATGATCAAGTTTTGGATTACAGGGGGCAGTCCGTTTTTCGGCAAAGAAAAACAAGGTATCATTCCAAATGGAAAATACCTTGTTTTCAAACATTCAATTTGGCGGTACAGGATGTTTTCCAGACCCTGTTTGATAAAGGGAAACGGAATCAAATTCTTTTTGTATCACACACCCGCGCCCAGAATCTTTTCCATATTCTCCAGCTGGTCGATATGGACGATCGTCACGACCTTGTCGCCGCCCTGCAGCATGGTTTCGCCGCGGGGAATCAGCAGGTCGGAGTTGCGGATGATCGCAACGAGCACGCATTCGGTGGGCAGCTCAATATCGCGCAGCAGCTTGCCCTGCACAGAAGAGCCGGGGCTTACGATGCGCTCGACCAGCGAATACTTGCCGCCGTGGAGCTTTAAAAGCGTCATCATGTCGCCCATCGACATTTCCTCCGCCACCAGGCGCGCCATCAGATCGGCCTGGTTCACGGCGGCGTCAACGCCCATTAAGGGGGTGAACAGCCATGCGTTTTTCGGGTTGTTCACACGGCCGATCACTCTGCGCACGCCGTATTCCAGGCGGGCCAGTGTGCCGACCACCAGATTGTTTTCGTCCGAGCCGGTCACGGCGGCCACAACGTCTGCCTGACGGATACCGGCGGCCTCCAGTACCTTCGGCTCCGCGCCGTTGCCCTGCAGAATCGTATCGTGCGGCAGGGATCTTTTCAAAACCTCGATCCGGTTATCCTTTGCTTCAATAATCGTGACCTTGTGCCCGCGTTCAATCAGAAGCGATGCAAGGTAGCAGCCCACCTGGCCGCCGCCGACAATAATTACCTTCATGATTTTATCCCCCTCACATCGTTTTGCCGAGCAGTTTGCGCAACTGACCGCCGGAAGCGGAGGTTGCTGCGATATACACGACGTCGCCCTTTTGAAAAACCGTTCCGGTCGTCGGCAGCAGGGTCTTATTGTCGCGTTCGATCGCGATAACGTGAATATCGCCGACCACCGTCAGCTCATTCACCCGGTGTCCTGCCAGAAGGGTGGGCAGCTCCACGCGCACCAGCTCCGCCTCGCCGCTGCCAAAGCTGTAAACCTGGTTCAGCGTGGAGTACGAAAGCAAATCCGATGCACGCTTGATGCCCCATGTGGTGGAGGAGAGGGTCTGCACGCCAAGACGCTTGTAAATCTCGGCCTTTTCGCGGTCGTACAGGCGCGCGACCACTTTGGGTACATGGTAAATCTCTTTGGCGATGCGGGCGATTACGGCGTTCGATTCGTCGCTGGAGGTAAAGGCCGCCAGCGCGTCGGTACGCTCGATCTGCGCTTTCTGCAGAACATCTTTATCAAAGCCGATGCCTTCTACTGTTTTTCCCTGAAAGTGTTTGCCGAGCTGTTCAAACGCTGCCGGGTCAGAGTCAATGACGGTAACGGAGTGACCGGCTTTGCTCATGGCCTGCGCAAGGCCGGAACCGTTGCGTCCGCACCCTACAATAATGATTTTCATCGAATAGCCTCCCTTTTTGCGTCTTTGGGCAAGTTAGTATGGGGTTGGTCGTTGTTATTCTTCTTTCTGCGGTCCGACCAGCGCAGGAACCATTTGCGCGCCTCATCCACCAGCAGCATGGCGAACGGAATGAACAGCAGCATTCCCAGGTGATTCAGCGGCAGGGGCGCCGTGTTGAACAGATTGTGCAGGAAAGGCAGCGGCAGGAAAACAAGGCACGCAAGAAGCGTGAATTCTACCGCAATGCCGACCAGAATCAGGCGGTTGCTGAACAAACCGATTTTGAATACGGACGTACGATCCGTACGGCAGGCGAATACCGCGCCCACCTGCGAAAGCACAATGGCGGCAAAGGTGATGGAAGTGGTCATCCGGTATGCGAGCCCCTCAGAAGCCAGCGGAATTGCGGGCCAGCCCATCAGGAAGTTCAGGAAGAAGTATGCAGCGATACCAAAGATTGCTTCAAGCATACCGTACCACAGGAAAGCCCTGAAAATCAAGGGGCGATTGAGCAGAACATCTTTTCTGGAACGCGGAGGCGCGTCCATCACGCCCTCTTCCGGCGCTTCGGAGCCAAGGCCCATGGCGGGCACCATGTCGGTGCCAAGGTCGATGGCCAGAATCTGCATGATCGTCAGGGGCAGCGGGATCAGTCCGCCGGAGAACAGGTACAGAACCATCGGCACGGCGCAGGACATATTACTGGTGAAAATATAGAGAACAAAGCGGCGGATGTTGCTGTATACCGCGCGGCCTTCCTCGATCGCGTTGACGATGGAGGCAAAGTTGTCGTCGGTCAGAATCATGTCGGCGGCTTCCTTGGCCACGTCTGTTCCGGAGCGGCCCATCGCGACGCCGATATCCGCCTTCTTCAGCGCGGGGGAGTCGTTGACACCGTCGCCTGTCACGGCAACGATCTGCTTCATATCCTGCAGAGCGCTGACGACCTGAAGCTTCTGCTCCGGGGCAACACGCGCGAAGATGACTTCATCCTTGAGCGCTTCCTCCAGGTCCTTCTGGCTCATGGTTTCGAGCTCCAGACCGGTGATGATGCGGGGGTGGCTACCGGAAACAATCCCGATGCGGCGGGCGATGCTCTCCGCAGTCAGGCCGTAGTCGCCGGTGATCATGATGATCCGGATGCCGGCCTTGTGGCACTTCTTCACGGCGGCGGCAACCTCCGGGCGGGGCGGGTCAACCATGGCGATCAGGCCGAGGAAGGTCAGGTCCTGCTCGATCAGCTCGGGGGTATATTCGCTCAGGCTGGTCGGCAGCGCGATTTCACCGGTCAGCTCGCGGCAGGCCACTGCCAGTACGCGCAGACCTTTTTTGGCGTATTCGTCGTTCACCGTCATGATGTGGCGTCGCTCATCGTCGCTCATGGCAGAAACCACTCCGTTTCTGCGCTGGCGGGTGCACAGGTCCAGCACCTCTTTCGGCGCGCCTTTTACATACGCCAGGCGGCTGCCGCTCTGGGGCTGGTGAATGGTGCTCATGCGCTTGCGGCCCGAGTCAAAGGGCAGCTCGCGCAGACGGGGAATCGTGGTGGAAAGCTCATCCAGATTCAGTCCGTTCTTCTTTGCAACAACCAGCAAAGCGGCTTCCGTGGGGTCGCCGAGAACGGTATAATGGGTATTTTCTTCATTGGGGGGCAGCAGTCTGGCATCGCAGCACAGCCCGGCGCCGGTCAGCAGCTGGCACAGGTCGCTGTTGTCCTTGTCGGCGGGTCGGCCGTTTTCCTCCAGAATTTGTCCGCCCTCAGCGTTGTAGCCGACTCCGGTCACTTCGAGGTTGCGGCCGTCGAGCCAGACATTGCTGACGGTCATTTCGTTCTGGGTCAGTGTTCCGGTTTTATCCGTGCAGATCACCGTGGTGCAGCCGAGCGTCTCGACAGCGGACAGGCGCTTGATCAGCGCGTTGCGCTTGGCCATGCGCTGTACGCCCATGGCGAGAGATAAAGTAACGGTGGGGAGAAGACCCTCTGGAATAAAGGCGACGATCATGCCCAGGGCGAAAATAAATGCCGCCACAGGCTCGGATTTCGCGAGGAAAATCGCCAGAATAAAGAACAGCACGCCGATCGAAACGGCGATGGCGGAAACCTTCTTTGTCAGGTTGCCCATTTCCTTCTGCAGGGGGCTGGATTCATCCTTCAGGCTCTGGGTCAAACCGGCAATACGGCCGAACTCGGTGTCCATTCCGGTGGAGCAGACGATTGCCTTGCCAGTGCCGGAGGAAACCGTTGTTCCGGCGAAAATCAGGTTCGGCGACTCCACAGTGGAAATGTCGGTGCGAAGCACCTGGTCGCGCGCCTTATGCACGGGGTTCGACTCACCCGTCAGTGTGGACTGGTTGACACGCAGGTCGTTGTCCTCGACAAGACGTGCATCGGCAGAGATCATATCGCCCTCCGACAGCAGCATAATGTCGCCGGGGACGAGATCCTCCGCCAAAAGGCGAAGCTCCTCGCCGCCGCGCAGCACGCGGACGTAATCCGGCAGCAGCTTTTTCAGAGCTTCGGTCGCCTTGCCGGCGCGAAATTCCTGCCAGAAGCTGAATACGCCGTTAATGACGTTGACCATCCAGACGGCGATGGCCAGCTCCGGCATTCCCGCGATCAGCGCGACGATACCGGCGACCCAAAGCAGGATCGCCATCAGGTGTGTAAAGTTGGAAAGGAATTTCCAGATCAGCGGTTGACCTTTCTTTTCCTGAATCGTATTTTTGCCGTATTTTTTCAGGCGCACCTGCGCCTCTTCGGGGGAGATGCCCTGCTCTGCGGTGTCCAGCGCTCCATATACTTCCGATACGGGCAGCTGCCGGATTTTACGCGGCAGATCGTTGACCGGCGGTGCAGCCGGCTGTTGAGTGGTCGTTTGTACGTTTGATTCTTTCATCGTTCTGCTCTCCGTTCCATAACATGTATAATTCCATTTGGATCCCGCCGGGTACAAAACGCGAGATGAAGGGGTTCGCCGCAGTCTGATTCTTCATAGGCGCATTTTCTGTCGGGAGTCAGGCTGCCAAGCCGGTTTAAATTGTATCGAGCCGGCAGGTAAGTCGGATCCAGCGCCCAGGCGGACCGAAAATGCCGCATCGCTCCGAGGATGTCGTTTTCCTGCTCCAGAAGGATTCCCATTAAGTTGTGGGGCTGCGGTGCATGGGGAAAAGTACCCATGGCGTTTGAAATCAGCCGTTTGCATTCTTCGTATTTCTCTTCCTCAATCAGCAGCTTTGCATCTCTGCAAAGCTTGGTCAGTTCCTGTTGTTGAATGGGAGCTGCGGATTTCATACTGTATCACCTTGCCTGTCTGCCTTTCTCGATTTCCGTTCTTATTTTAGCGAAGAGCCTGTGAGTTGGGTGTGAAAAGACAGACATTGGTGTGAGAATCCTGTGAGAATTGGAACGGATTCGTTTGTTTCAGGGAATATTCGTTTTTTTGCGGCGTTTGCCGCCTTGTTTTTCGGGATTTTTCGGCGGCTCTCGTGTTTTCGGCAAACAAAAAAGACCCGATGCGGATATTGTTCCGCATCGGGTCTTTTTCATTAATAATAGAAAAGAATCCTTTTTCCAGTAAAATTTTTACATGGTAAAAACAGAAAAATTATTCGTCTACCAACCGGTATCCTACGCCGATTTCCGTTACGATGTAGCGCGGCTTTGCCGGATTTTTTTCAATTTTGCGGCGCAGTGCAGCCATTAGTGCGCGCAGGGCCTGGGTGTCGCTGCCGTAGCCGACTCCCCATACCTCGCGAATGATATATTGGGTCGTCAGCACCTTGCCGCAGTTTTTGAACAGCAAAGCCAGCAGATTGTATTCCATGGGGGTCAGGTGAAGCTCTTCTCCCTGAAGGTAGGTCAGACGCTTCTCGATATCGATTTTCAGTTCCCCCACCTGATACACCGCCTGGGGCTTTTCGCCGCTCTGCCTGCGCAGATGCCGGATGGCTACGCGGATACGCGCCAAAAGCTCGGTGGCGGAAAACGGCTTCGTCAGGTAATCGTCCGCGCCGGCGTCGAGCGCCGCCGCCTTTTCTCTGTCCTGATCCCGGGCGGAAACGACAATGATAGGCATGTCCGACCACTCGCGCACCCGTTTGATGATTTCCATGCCGTCGCAGTCCGGCAGGCCCAGATCGAGCAGCAAAAGCTCGATCGGCTCAGAGATCAAAAGGCTCATGGCGTTGTGCCCGGAGTTTGCGCTCAGGTAAGAAAAACCGTCCTGCTCAAGCGCATAGCCGATAAAGCTTTGAATTTGCCTGTCATCTTCCACGACCAGAATTTTATGAGTGGCTTCACCCATGGTTTTCCTCCTCCAATGGTAGGCTGAATACAAATTCTGCACCGGGGCCGTCGGTGCGGTTGCGTGCCCAGATGGTTCCGCCGTGAGCCTTTACGATCGTATCGCAGATCGCGAGGCCCAGCCCGACCCCCTTGCGCGAATCGGATTCTTTTGCGTGAGAGGTATAGAACAGCTCGAAAATATGGGGAAGATCAGCTCCCCCGATCCCGCTGCCGCGATCCCGTACGGAAAAGACCGCGCTGTGGTTTTCCTTGTCCTCTTCGACAGAAACGCAGATTTCACCGGGCGGGTCGGTATGTTTTATCGCGTTTTCCAGCAGATTGATCAGCGCCTGGCTGATCAGCTTCGCGTCCATTGGAACAAGAAACAGCTCCTCCGGCGCGTGAACCTCAATGTCATATCCAAGGTGGTGGCGCATGACGTAGCGTGCGGCGCCGCCCAGAATTTCTTCGGCGGCTTCCATTTGCTTGCTGATGGCGAGCATGCCGTCCTGCAGGCGCGTCAGGCTGAGGATGTTCTCTACCAGTGAATGCAGCCAGCCCGCATCATGATGGATTCCTTCCATCAGCGAATAGCGGGGGTCAGAGCTGTCGGTCATCCCGAGCAGCATTTCGGAGGTTCCCATCATTCCCGCCAAGGGCGTGCGAAGATCGTGGGAGATCGCGCGCAGCAGGTTGACCCGGTAGCGCTCCTGTACGGTTTCTTCATGCAGACGAATCCGCTGCTGGGAAGCCCGAAAACGGTCCATCGCAAGGGCGGTGCTTTCAATCATGGAGCGCAGAATCCGGACCTGCGCCGGAGACAGGCGCTGCGCCTTCTCTTTCGGCAGCCGAATCAGCCCCAGAATCGAATCCTTTGCGTAAATCGGCCAGTCGTAAAATACGGGGCCGGCGACAAAACCCGCGTCTAAATCAGAGAGGCGCTGTAAGATGTCTGATGCATCCTCGGTACGGCGCCGTACCGCTTGCCCCGGCAGGCATTGAATGTAGGAATCCTCCGGCTTGCCGTTCTCGTCAAAGCATAAACAGGCCGCGCCCGCGCATACCGATTTGCTGATGGTGTCGGCCGCCAGCTCTGCAATTTCGGGAAAGGTTTTCGCGTCCGTCAGCAGATTGGTCAAAGCGTAAAGGGCCCGCGATTCGAGTTCGCGCTCTTTTGCGCTGCGTTCGTTCCGTCTGGCATGAAACGTCACCGTGCTGGTCAACAGAGCCGCAATGCTCATGATGAACAGGGTGATCATATAGCTGGGCGCGTTTACCGCAAAGCTGAAATATGGTTCGGTAAACAGAAAATTAAACAGAAAAGCCGCAAGCACAGATGCCAGAATGGCAAAGGCGTAGCTTGAAATCAGAAGTGAGGTCAACAAAACGGCCAAGAAGAAGACGATTACGATGTTGGCTTCCGGCAGTCCGAGGCCGCGCAGCAGGTATCCGATTCCCGCCGCTGACAGCAGCAGAGCAAGTACAATAACGAAATGCAGAAGTGCAGTTTTGATTTGGTTTTTATGTGCCATGGTGACTTTCATTCCTTCTCTGCGAACCCACAAAAAGAGTGCAGGCCGCTTTCTATCGGACGAATTTCCGGCAGTAACAGTCAAATGGAAATTTCGCCGTTTCTTCCTAGTGTATTTCCATCCCGACCGAAATGCAAGACAATTCATAAAATTATATTTGTCTTTTCAAAATGGATGAGAGCAGTTACATCACGCAGATATTGCGCACAGGTGGAAAATCCCAAATATATGCCGTCAAATGGTTTGAAATAGCTAACAAGTTGATTAGATGATTTCCAAAATAAAACACTTACAATTGCCAGTTTGTGACCATATAAATCAGCATAACAGAGAAAATGCAAATCATTATTGTATTATTGCTTTCCATTCGATAAAATGGATGAAAGAGTGATGAGAAAGTATTTTTTATATCTGATTGATCATAAAATGTCCAACAGCGCCACACTTGCCTGGAGTGGAGGAGGCTCGACCGAAACAGGTGACCAGCAGGCCAATGATGCCCAGACATTGACTTTGGATCAGATTGTCAATGCCAGCACCAGTGCGCAGTTGCGCATACTGAAAACCAGCGCGAATACTACTGGCTCAGAAGAGTCACCCGATTTCCGATTGCCCGGCGCACAATTTACCCTAACCCCAATGAAACAAGAGGGTGGTAAATGGGTGGCAGATGAAAATGCGGATGTGCTGACAAAGACAACTCCGGCCACCGGAAAGATTTATTTCCTTTATCTGAACAAGAATGTGCTGTATCAACTGAAAGAAACACAGGCGCCTGATGGATATCAGCAGGATTCCATAGTCCGTTACTTTGTGTTCTCTGAAAACAATCCTCCGGAGGGAACTTATCCCGAGGGTACCATAACGAAGAAATCTGGAACTTATACCACCCCGGTCGTCATTAAAAACAAACCCAAAAACGGCCAGGGAGAAGGCACCTATTCTTTCTCTTTTGCCAAGCTGAGCGATGATGCGAATCCCGTGCTGGGGGCAACATTTACCCTCACCGGGACTAACTTGCAAACCAAGGAAGCAACCAGCGATAAAGATGGCTCGGTAAAATTTGAGGATGTAGATCCCGGTACCTATGAGCTAAAGGAAAGCTCTGCACCTAATGGGTTTGAGAAGATCGGCGGTACTATTACCGTTACGATTACTACGAATGGTCAACTTACCATGACAGGCGGCGATTTCTTAAAGCATTCCGACGAAATGGGCTATACCGTAACCAATACCCGGATTCGGGGGACGGTAACACTGCAGAAACAGGATTCCGCCGATTCTACTCCCGTGTCCGGCGCGAAATTTACGGTGTATAGTAAATCCGGCGATGTTGCGGTGGCATATCTGACTGAGAGCGATGTCACTTCTGGATTGTATCAGCTTTCCGCTTTGGAGGTTCCGGCCAAAAACGCTGCGGGTGATTGGTATCTCTCGGCAGACAATCAGTTGATTGTGGGCGATTACTATCTGAAAGAAACCACTACTCCCGCGGGTTACCTGCCCGACACCGATGAGCAAAACAAGCTCCATTCGTACGATTTCTCCATCACCTCGCAGGGGCAGGCAGTCACGGTCAGCAATGATGGTTCGGCCACTGATTTTTACAATGTCCCTATCGGTTCCGTCGTCGGTCAAAAAGTGATTGCCAGTTCCGGCCTTCCGTTGGCTGGCGCGACCATCGGCTTGTTTAACGCAGCAGAAACCAATTTGATCAAAGACAAGGCCATTGCTACCGTTTTGAGCGAAAATGATGGTTCCTTTACCTTCTCTAACCTGCTTTACGGAACATATAAGATTGCCGAAGTGGCTGCACCCGGGCGGTATCTAGTGAATACCAGTGCGGTGTTTACGGTAACGGTCAATCAGAATAAGCAGTCGATCACAACAGATGACAGCAGCAACGCAATTCTGATCGCCAATGCCCGTCGTTCCGGTGGCGGTGGAGGCGGCGGCGGCGGAGGCGGTAATCCTGGAGGCGGCAGCGACGAGGGCTATATCGTGATCCAGAAATCCTCCGAAGATGGTGTGCTTTCCGGCTTTACCTTTGAGATTACGGACGGCAATACCTATACCGAACGCTTCGTAACGGATGCGGACGGCCGTATCATGACTGGCGAGCTGCCGAAGGGAACTTATACCGTCCGTGAAATTGCGGAAGAGGGAGTGACAGACAGATACGAGCTCCCGAAGGCGCAGACAGTACGTATTTCCGGAGTAGGTACAAAGCTCAACTTCGAAAACAAACTGCTCCCTGAATTCATTCCGCCGGACGAAGTGCCTTTGGGCGGTGGAGGCGGAACAGAACCGTCCTCACCTGTAGAAGAGATTCCCGATAACGATGTTCCGAAGGGAACCGTCGAAACCTTTGGGCCGAAAACCGGCTATACCGGCGCGTCGCCTTTGTGGGCGCTGATGCTGGGCCTGTCGTTGGCCGGCCTGGGGTATTCCGTGATTTCTCTGCTGGTTTCCAGGAAAAAGGGCCGTCATGTCGACAAATAGGCAGACGGTAAAGCGCCGTCTGACCGTAGCGGGATGCATCCTGTTCAGCGTTCTGGCTTTGATTTCCGGAACGATCCTGTTTCTGGATTACCAGCGTCAGATCACGGCAGACAAAGGGTTTGAAGATCTTCGCATAACTCTATCTGAAGATGTGCCATCAGCCGCCGGAGAGACCTCCTCTCCGGCGGTTATTCCCAAAACACCCGGTGAACGGTATGGTCAGCTGGCACAGCAAAACTCCGATCTGGCCGGGTGGATTCAGATTGAGGGTACCTCGATCAATTACCCGGTGATGCAGACCCCAAAAGACCCGGATTATTACCTCGATCACGATTTTCAGCACAAGTACAGCCCTTATGGGGTTCCGTATGCGGATTCCCGCAGCGATTTGTCCGGCGGCAATGTGCTGATTTACGGGCATCACACCAAAAACAAGGGGATGTTCGGCGCTCTTGTCGATTACGAAAGGCAATCCAATTATCAGGAGCATCCGATGATCCTGTTTGATACGCTGGAGCAATATGGCTTTTATCAGATTGTGATGGTCGTCAAAACCACCGCGCTGCTGAATGACCCCAATGCGTTCGATTATACCAAAGCCGCCTTTCCTTCGGATGAAAAGGAATTTCAAACGTTTGTCGCCGCGTGCGAAAAGCGCGCGCTGTACCAAACCGGCGAAAGAGTATCGTTCGGGGATCGGCTTCTGCTGCTGTCAACCTGCGAGTATTCCAGGGAAGATGGCCGTCTGCTGATCGTTGCAAAGCAGGTGAAAACAGCGGATACAAAATAGCTGGCGCCCTGGTAATCCTTGTAAATGAATTTTGCCGTCACAGGTAGATTTTACCGATGGAATGAGATATAATTTATGTGACGGCAATCACCGTTTTACGACAATTGGAAAGGAGCAGAAATATGAACAAGGAACAAAAATTCTTTATCTGTAAGCATTGCGGCAATTTGGTTGGAATGATCTTCAGCTCCGGCGTACCCATGGTATGCTGTGGGGAGAAAATGACCGAGCTGGTTGCAAATACGACTGATGCCGCTACCGAGAAGCACGTTCCCGTTGTGACCGTTGAAGGGAATACCGTTACTGCTGTTGTCGGCAGTGTAGAGCATCCCATGCTGCCGGAGCACTATATCCAGTGGATTTATCTGCTGACCACCACGGGCGGCCACCGCACGGCTCTTCAGCCCGGCGAGGCCCCGAAAGCCGTATTTACATTACAGGACGATGAAAAGCCGGTTGCGGTCTATGAGTACTGCAATCTGCATGGCCTGTGGAAAACAGAGCTGTAATTCACACTCTGTGCCCTTATTTGTTTCAAATCGCAGCAGAAAAAGGTTTCCGAAAGGGCATGTTTCTCCGGAAGAGCTTTTTCTGCGGCTGCGGCAAAAGGCATCTTACTTTCGTAAGATGCCTTTTGTCCTATCTGGTTCTGGCCATCGGGCAGGCGCCCGATGGAATGATTCAGAAAGAGGAGGAGTATCATTGAAACTGACGGTTCTGGTCGACAACAATACCTATATCAATCAATATTATCTGGGGGAGCCCGGCGCCTGTTATTATATTGAGGATGGCAGTGAAAAAATTCTGCTTGATACCGGCTATTCTGACATTGCCGGGAAAAATGCACGCAAAATGGGGATCAATCTCGGCGGGCTGACGAAGATCGTGTTCTCCCACGGGCACAACGATCACACGGGCGGGCTGCAGTATTTAAAGGATGAATACGACTTATCAAACGTGGAGATCGTTTCGCACCCGGATACCTGGAAAGCAAAGCGGTTTGAAACCGAGAGCATCGGCGCGTCTTTTTCAGAGCAGGAAATCCAAGAAATCGGCCGTCTGCGTCTGACAAAGGAGCCGATCCGGCTCAGCGAGCATCTTTTCTTCCTTGGTGAGATTCCAACTGTGTGCGATTTTGAACCCCGCCTAGCTTTGGGGGAACAAAAAGCAGGGGAGGACTTCTGCGACGACTATATGCTGGATGATTCTGCCTTGGCCTACTGCGGGGATGACGGTGTTTTTGTCATCACCGGCTGTTCGCACAGCGGCATCTGCAATATCATAGAGCAGGCAAAGCGGGTGTGCGGTACTCAAACGGTTACGGGTGTGATCGGTGGTTTTCACTTGTTTCAGGTAAACGAAAGGGTAAAGGCCACCATCCGATATTTCGAGGAAGCGGGGATCCGGCAGCTGTATCCCTGCCACTGTACCTCGTTTGCCGTTCGCGCGGCAATCCATGAAAAAATCCCCGTAAAAGAAGTCGGCGTGGGTTTTACGCTCTCTTTGTAAGACAGGCAGGTTAGGAAAATCTATTTTGATAGGAATGCTTGACTTCTGTCGAAAACTTGAGTATAATAGGCACAAATCGAAAATACAAAATACCGGTTGGGCAGGATTCGGTTCCGAATTCTGTTTTCAAGATTTTGAGCTTTAAGGGTGGGAAGCTTCTGTGTGAAGCATCCCGCTCTTTTTTGTCGTCTTTTTTCCGGTGCTTCTTACAGAGCATAACTCCCCCTTTGGTAAGCCGGTCATGGCGTTAAGAGAGAAAGGGAGGATCGAAATGACTGTGTCGGAAGCTGCATTGGTTGGTGTTTTCTGCATGTCTCTCGTATTTGGGATTTTGGCGGTACTGTACTTCTTGATTCGAATTTTTACCGTTGGAATCCGCAAATTTGAAAGCGGGCGCACAGAAAAAACAGATCATAGATAGGAGGAAGGACATTGTTTATTGAAGCGATTCAAACGCTGATTCAGAGTTCGGGTTTTGCGGCTCTAACCTGGCAAAGCTTGGTCATGATTGTACTGTCACTTGTGTTAATTTATTTTGCGATCGTCAAAAAATTCGAGCCGCTGCTCCTTTTGCCCATCGCATTCGGAATGCTGCTCATCAATCTGCCCATTACCGGGCTGATGGACGCACCGGCGAACGGGCAGGCGGGCGGTTTGCTCTATTACTTATATCAGGGCGTAAAGCTGGGGATTTACCCGTCGCTGATCTTTTTAGGGATCGGCACCATGACGGATTTTGGCCCGCTGATTGCCCGGCCGAGCAGTCTGTTTTTGGGCGCGGGAGCGCAGTTCGGTATTGTTATTGCATTTATTGTGGCGGTGGCCCTGGGCTTTGCCCCAGAGGAGGCGGCGTCGATCGGTATCATCGGCGGGGCGGACGGCCCCACGGCAATTTATCTTACCTCTAAACTCGCGCCGGATCTTCTGCCGTCCATCGCAATTGCGGCATATTCCTACATGGCGCTGATCCCACTCATTCAGCCCCCGATCATGCGTGCGCTGACCACCAAGAAAGAGCGCGAGATCAAAATGACGCAGCTGCGTGAAGTCAGTAAGCTGGAGAAGGTCTGCTTCCCCATCATGGTAACGATCCTCTGCATTTTGCTGCTGCCCTCTGTCGCACCGCTGATCGGTATGCTGATGCTAGGCAATCTGTTCAAAGAGTCCGGCGTTACGGAGCGGCTTTCCAGTACCGCTCAGAACGCGTTGATCAATATTGTGACGATTTTCCTTGGGGTAACGGTTGGAGCTACTGCAACGGCGCAGCAGTTCCTCAGCCCCGCTACTCTGAAAATCATTTTCCTGGGACTGATGGCATTCTGCTTCAGCACAATCGGAGGGCTTTTGCTCGGGAAACTGATGTGCTTCTTGTCGGGCGGGAAAATCAATCCGCTCATCGGTTCCGCCGGTGTTTCGGCGGTCCCCATGGCAGCCAGAGTGGCTCAGGTGGAAGGGCAGAAAGCGAACCCGGGCAATTATCTGCTGATGCACGCCATGGGCCCGAACGTTGCCGGAGTCATTGGTTCCGCTGTTGCGGCCGGTATTCTGCTGTCACTGTTTCAATAAGATTACAAGCCACGATTTTTACTTATATTTTCCATGCAAAAGGAGAGAGGGGGACATGGGGTTCCTCCTCTCCTTTGCGCGGTTTGAGTTAGAAAGAAGGATCGATAAAAAAGAGCGTTGCTTTTTTATCGATCCTTTACTTTTTATGAAAAATGTTATACTATTTAATAGTAAATCTGGTTGTTTTTATCAATGAGCTTTGAAAGAAAACAAAGCGTCCCTGCCGGATTCCCCGACAGAGACGCTCTTTAGAAAATAAAACGAAAAATCAAAGGGGGAGAGTCTCGGGCTCTTCGTACTCTACGCCAAAGGTTTCGGCGGTTACTTTTTTCATCACCTGATCCTCTCTCGGGCGGTCTTTCGCGTCGCGAGGCGCCCCCACGATGCGGTCAACTTCCTCCAGACCTTCAATGATTTTACCGAAGGCAGCGTAGTTGCCGTCCAGGTACGGGGCATCGCCGGCCATCAGGAAGAACTGGGAACCGGCACTGTCGGGATGAGAAGCACGCGCCATGGAAATCACGCCCTTGGTGTGCTTTAAATCATTCTTGGAGCCGTTCTTGGCAAATTCGCCGCGAATATGGTAATCGGGGCCACCCATGCCGGTGCCTTCCGGGTCGCCGCCCTGAATCACAAATCCCGGGATCACGCGGTGAAAGATCGTGCCGTCATAAAAACCCTTCTTTACCAGGGACAGAAAATTGCGCACGGTATTCGGTGCAACCTCAGGGTAGAGCTCTACTTTCATAACGCGCTCGGCGGTTTCGATCGTTACAACAGGATTCATTTAAAATTCCTCCAATTACTTTGTTATCTGTTTATTATAAACCGAAAGTCCCATTTCAGCAAGGAAATACGGGATTTTACAGAGAAATTGGTATGATTTTCGGCAGCTTCCGGCTGCCAAACAGCAAAAAGGAGAAGCAGTATGAAATTTGTGTCTTGGAACGTCAACGGCCTTCGGGCCTGCCTGAATAAGGGCTTTCTTGATTTTTTCCGGGAGGCGGACGCGGATATTTTCTGCCTGCAGGAGACCAAAATGCAGGAGGGTCAGGCGGAGCTGGATTTGCCGGGGTACCTTCAGTACTGGAATTCCGCTGAAAAAAAGGGGTATTCCGGAACGGCGGTGTTTACTAAAAAAGAGCCGCTTTCCGTCTGCTATGATATCCGGCACCCGGATCATACCGGCGAGGGCCGCGCGATCACACTGGAGTTTGAGTCGTTCTATCTTGTAAACGTGTATACTCCCAACTCCCAGCGTGAGCTTGTGCGCCTTCCCTACCGGATGGAATGGGAGAATGCCTTCCGCGAGTATGTCACACAGCTGGACGAAAAAAAGCCGGTCATCATCTGCGGCGATCTGAACGTAGCGCATCAGGAGATCGACCTGAAAAACGCAAAGAGCAACATCGGCAACGCCGGTTTTTCGTATGAAGAGCGCGGCAAGCTGACCGAGCTTTTGGCGAGCGGTTTTCTGGACAGCTTCCGCGAGCTGTATCCGGATTTGACCGGTGCCTATACGTGGTGGTCCTACATGTTCAAGGCGCGCCAGAACAACGCGGGGTGGCGCATCGATTATTTTCTCATTTCCGAACGGCTGCGGGAAAAGCTGAGCGACAGCCTGATTTATTCAGAGGTACAGGGCAGCGATCACTGTCCGGTAGGACTGATATTGACCTGCAATTAAAGGCGGAGAAATCACAAGCGTGATCCACTGTTTTTATTGCAGCTCAGTATGATTTTATCTGATTAAAGGGGGATGTAAGTCATGCGCAGCACAGAATATCATCTGTCGAACCATGAACTGAAATATCTAAAGCTTCTGGCGGAGGATTATCCGACCATTCAGGCGGTATGCACGGAGATTATCAACCTTCAGGCGATTTTGAACCTGCCGAAGGGCACAGAGCATTTTATGAGCGATCTG
This sequence comes from Clostridium sp. MSTE9, assembly GCF_000277625.1. Classification (NCBI taxonomy): domain Bacteria; kingdom Bacillati; phylum Bacillota; class Clostridia; order Eubacteriales; family Clostridiaceae; genus Clostridium; species Clostridium sp. MSTE9. Next base: position 13,895 of record NZ_AKFU01000002.1, on the reverse strand, counting down.
CACGGCGAGTACGACGCTTTTTACCACATCGTCAATAACTGCTCCGGCGTTATCCGCGAGAAAGTGGACCTGGTGTTTGGCAAGACCCTGTCTGATCAGGAGCGTTCCGAAATCTGCACTCTGATTTACTATCCGGAACAAAAGCTTCGCTACATCAAGCAGACGGAATCCAACCTGGATGCCTGGTATCAGAAAACGCTGCATCAATTGATCGGCGTTTGCCGTATTACGGCGTCCAAGTATACGCGGTCAAAGGTCAGAAAGGCCCTGCCGCCGGAGTTCAGCTACATCATCGACGAGCTTCTGCACGCCCAGCCTGGGGAGGACAGCAACCAGCAGGTGTACCATGCGAAGATCATCGACACGATCATCGGCATCAATAATGCGGATGAGTTTATAACGGCGCTCTGCTCGCTGATCAAGCGCCTGGCGGTGGATTACCTTCACATTGTAGGCGATATTTTTGACCGTGGTCCCGGCGCGGACCGCATCATGGACCTTTTGATGCAGCACCACGCCGTGGATGTGGAATGGGGGAATCACGACATCCTGTGGATGGGCGCGGCCTCCGGCAGCGAGGCGTGCGCCGCCGCTGTGGTGCGCAATACCGTGGCAGGCGGGAATCTTGCCACGCTGGAGAGCGGCTACGGCATCAGCATGCGCGAGCTTGCCATGTTCGCAAAGGAGCAGTACCCGGAATGCGGGGACTTGAATCATGCCATCCGCAAGGCGATTTCGATCATCCTCTTTAAGCTGGAGGGCCAGTTGATCCGCCGTCACCCGGAATTCCAGATGGAGCACCGGATGCTGCTGCACCAGATCAATTACGAGCAGGGCACGATCGAAATTGAGGGCAAAACCTACAAGCTCAACACGACGGTGTTCCCGACCGTCAACCGCGAGAATCCCTATGAGCTCACCGAAGAAGAGAAGAATATTCTGCACGGGCTGATAGAAGATTTCAAGGAAAGCGAGAGGCTGAACCGCCACATGCGCTTTTTGTATGCGAAGGGCAGCATGTATAAATGCTTTAATCAGAATCTGCTGTTCCACGGGTGCATTCCCATGACGGCCGACGGCGAGCTGACCGGCGTCAACGTGGGGGGGCGGATCGTAAAAGGCAAAGAGCTGATGGACCTTTCCGATAAGCTGGTGCGCCGGGCTTATTTTGCTCCGCCTACCGCGGCCGATAAGCCGTTCTGCCTCGATTATATGTGGTATTTGTGGAGCGGCAAGGACTCCCCGCTGTTTGGGCGCGAGAAGATGACGACGTTTGAGCGCATGTTCATCGACGATAAAAGCGCCTGGACGGAGAAAAAGAATCCCTATTACAAGTGGTACAATCAGGAGGAAGTCTGCGAAATGCTGCTTCGGGAGTTTGGCCTGAACACGCCGTTCTGCCATATCATCAACGGCCATGTGCCGGTGCGCGCGGGCGACGGAGAAAGCCCGATCAAGGCGGGCGGAAAGCTGATCGTAATCGACGGCGGCTTCTGCGAGGCATACCACCCCACCACGGGGATCGCCGGGTATACCCTGATCTACAACTCGCATGGAATGCGCATCAAGTCGCACCAGCCGTTCGACGGCGTGCGCAGCGCGCTGGAGGAGAATAAGGACATTCAGTCCCGTTCCGATGTGTTTGAAACCCATTTTGCCCGCATGATGGTTATGGATACCGATAACGGAAACGACATCAGCAATCAGATTTACGATCTGACCATGCTGCTCAACGCATACCGTCAGGGCCTGCTTTCGCCGAAAGTGACAAAATAATTTCTGCCGGGGTCTTGCAATTGATGCTTGACCCCGGTATTCTTATAGGAACAAATATTTTGATGCCCCCCTTGCCCTTTGGTGGGGGAGCATCAAAAGGCTGACTGAAAGCGAAATGGCGATCAGCAGCGTTTGGAAAATAAGAGCAGGGAGGCGTTTTGATGTATTTAACTTTTTTTGGCGCAGATAAAGAAGTAACCGGCAGCTGTCACTGTGTGGATACAAACGGGGTCCGGTTTTTGGTAGACTGCGGGCTGCAGCAGGGTCAGGATGAAAAGGATAACGGTGTTCTTCCGTTTCTGCCCATTTCGGTAGATTTTGTGATCTGCACGCACGCGCACATTGACCACAGCGGGCGGCTGCCGCTTTTGGCAAAGCAGGGCTTCCACGGCAAAATTTATGCGACAGGCAAAACGTGTGAGCTTCTCTCCATTATGCTGCGCGACAGCGCGCACATTCAGGAAATGGATGCAACGAATGAAAACCGCAAGGGGCGCCGCGCCGGCCACGAGATGGTGGAGCCTCTTTATACGCTCGACGACGTGGAAAAGACCCTGTCGTTTTTAGAGCCGTACGAGTACGGCGAGATTTTTGAGCCCGCACCCGGCATCCGGATCCGTTTTTCCGACGCCGGCCATCTGCTCGGCTCCGCATTCACAGAGGCTTGGCTGACCGAAGAGAACATAACGAAAAAGGTGGTCTTTTCCGGGGACATCGGCAACAAAAATCAGCCCCTGATCCGCAATCCGCAGTATGTTTCAGAGGCGGACTTTGCCGTGATGGAATCTACCTATGGCCTGAAGCAGCACGAGCATGTGGACGATTACACCCCTCAGCTCGCGGAACTGATCGACAAAACGCTGGCAAACGGCGGCAATGTGATCATTCCGGCCTTTGCGGTGGGACGCACACAGGAGGTTCTGTATTTTATCCGCGAGATCAAGGAGCGCCATCTGGTCAAGAGCTTCCCGGATTTTCCGGTGTATGTGGACAGTCCCCTCGCGGCGGAGGCCACCCGTATTTTCAGCGGCGACCTGTCGGGCTACGCGGATGAGGAAACACTTGAGATTCTGCGTTCCGGCTTCAAGCCGATCTCGTTTTCCAACCTGAATATCAGCCAGAGCGCGGACGATTCCCGCGCACTGAACTTCGATACGACCCCCAAGGTTATCATTTCCTCCAGCGGCATGTGCGAGGCGGGGCGGATACGGCACCATTTAAAGCATAACCTCTGGCGGCCGGAATGCGCAATATTATTTGTCGGCTATCAGGCAAACGGCACGCTGGGCCGTTTGCTGGTCGACGGCATCAAAGAAGTCAAGCTGTTCGGCGAAGAAATCACCGTTCAGGCGCAGATTCACAACTTCCGCGCGCTCAGCGGCCACGCCGACCACGAGGGCCTGCTCGAGTGGCTGCGGGCGTTCCAGCCAAAGCCGCAGCGCGTGTTTATCGTGCACGGCGAGCGTGAAACCTGCCTTGCTTTCTCAGAAGAGCTGAGCGATTTGGGCTACGACATTTATGTGCCGAATTTCGAAGCCAGATACGACCTGCTGGCAGATAAAGAGCTGGACTTCGGCGTCGATGTCTCTCTGCAGCGCGGTGAGCAGTCCCAGAAGGCCAAAGCCCGCAAGCTTGCTTCCGCATTCCAGCGCCTGCTGGCCGCAGAGAAGCAGCTGCACCAGACTGTTCTGCGCAACGAGGGCGGCGCCAACAAGGATTTGGCCCGTTTTGCCGATCAAATCCTGTCCCTTGCAAAGAAATGGGAACGGTAAGACGCTTCTACAGAAAAAGCTTAGCGTAAAAGAATGTCCGGCTTTGCCGGCGAAGCTTAGAAAGCCTGTGATACAGAAAAACCTCCTTTTGCCTGCCGGCCCGGGCAAAAGGGGACTTTTTATAAATGCGGTGCCAATACGCCTGCACCCATTGCTTCCGTTTGACATAGTAACTTTATTTTGCTATAGTGATTCGCAGAAAGAAAGCGGAGCAGGGAGGCAGTCAAAATGAAATATACACCCAAACTGGAAAAAGAAATCATGTGTCCGATCGAATACGGGCTCGATATTTTCGGCGGGAAATGGAAGTCCAGAATTCTCTGCGTTTTGTCGTCTGCAGAGGTTATGAGATATAATGAAATTCGAAAAGAGCTGGGGAATATCACCGATGCGGTGCTTGCCGCGATGCTAAAAGAACTGATTGCGGATGACCTGATCAACCGTACTCAATATAATGAAATTCCGCCGAAAGTGGAATATTCTCTTACTCAAAAGGGAAAATCCGTGCTTCCGATTCTTCAAAGCATTTGTCAATGGTCCAGAACCCATGCGGCGGTCAGTCTGGACAAAAAGCTGCCTCCATGCAAAACCTGCAGCCAGCTGCCCTCTTAAACTAAGAAATTTATGAGTGACTTATAAATTTGCTAATATATTTACTCTGCCGAGTACCTTTGTTATAGTCTAAGCATGGTTACAGGAAACCAAAGACAATTTTAGTGGAGGTATGAAACATGAGTGCAAAAGCTTATCTTGAAATCACAATGGTCATCAGCGAGGCGAATCGTCCTGCGGCAGCCAGGGTGTATTCCGATTATCGTCAGCCGTTTCTGTCCGGAATTCAGGGGGCTGTATCGAAGGAGCTGCTGATTCGTGACGAGGACGTGCAGGTGCTGCATGGCTTTGACAGTGTCGAACATGCAAGGGCATACCTGGAAAGCGAATTGTTTCAGAACGACGTTTTCGTTGGGTTAAAGCCCTTGTGGAGCGCTGATCCCGAGGTTAAGATTTATTTGGCGGTGTAAGCCTTTCTCTAAAAACCGAGGGGCATATGTCCCTCGGTTTTTTCTATCTATTTTGTCAGGAGTTATATGGAAGTGTTTTCAATATCGGGGTTTTTATCCTATTGCTTTATCAATGCGTTTACTCCCGGGCCGGGGAATCTTCTTGCACTGAATACAATGGTTCGGTACGGCTTTCGAAGAAGCCGGTTCTTGCTGGCCGGTATTTTCTTAGGCTATTATGCGGTACAAACAGCCTGTGCATTTATGGTTTATTCTTTGGGATCGCACTTTGAGTCTGCTTTGGGCTATATGAGATACATAGGAGCAGCCTACATTGTCTGGCTGGCGTTTCACATATTAACCAGCAGGCCGGGCAGCGATCACACGGAAAAAGCCCCCAGCCTGTTATCGGGCTTTCTCCTCCAGCTGATCAATGTAAAAATCTATATGTTTGGCATCACCGCTTTGATCGGGTATGTCACTCCTTTCAGCAGCAGTCTTGGTGTTATACTCGCCACTTCATTTCTGATTGCGACAATGGGGACCTGCGCTACGACGGTTTGGGCCTTTTTCGGCACAATGATTCAGGGCATATATGATCGGTATTACTTACCGGTGAATCTCATCATGGCTCTTGTTCTGCTGTACAATGCTTTTACCATGATCGTTCATTAAAGGGAAACACAGAAACGCGCCTGGAAGCGGCTGATAAAAGCCACGCCCAAGCGCGTTTTTGTTTCTGATTTTATCAAAGCGAGCATTACGCTTTGTTGTTTTCTTTCAGCAAGTCCCTGATTTCGGTCAAAAGCTCTTCTTCCTTGCTTAATACAGGGGTCTCCGGCTCGGCAGCCGGCTCTTCGTCCTTTTTCTGGCGCAGCTTGTTCATCAGCTTGATCATAATGAAGATCACAAATGCAGTGATCACGAAATCCAATACGTTCTGCAGAAACGCGCCGTAGGCGATTACGATGTCGGCGCCGCCGAACGTATCCGGAATCGTCAGGGCCAGCTTGCCCAGATTGATTTTTCCGGTAATGGCCGAAAGAACAGGGGTAATAATGTCTTTTACCAAAGACGAAGTGATCTGTCCGAACGCACCGCCGATGATCACGCCGACGGCAAGATCAATCACATTGCCGCGCATCGCGAATTCTTTAAATTCCTGGATGAACTTTTTCACGTGCTGTTCCTCCTGTTTGTCCATGATTTACCACTCCAAAAGGTTTTCGATAGTCATTATCATATCAGAATTTGTCAAAAAAATCAACTTTGTGCCGGTAGGGAAACCGGGGAACAAAGTTGATTTTTTTGGGTGTTTTATCAGTGCTATGCGGTTGTAACCTGCTTTTCTGTGCGCTGCTTCAGGGATTCACGGGCCACCGCCAGCATCAGCTTGATGCGGTTTTCCTGATTGACGCGCGTGGCGCTCGGGTCGTAATCGATCGGCACGATGTTGGCGCGGTCGTCGATCTCTTTGATCCGGCGGATCATGCCCTTGCCGCAGATGTGGTTCGGCAGGCAGCCGAACGGCTGTGTGCAGACGATGTTTTCAAAGCCGCATTCCACCAGCTCGAGCATCTCGGCGGTCAGCAGCCAGCCTTCGCCCATCTTGTTTCCGTAGCCGATCACGTCTTTGACCAGTGCTTTCGTGTGGGCGTAATTCATCGGGGCCTCAAAGCACGGCTGTGTTTTTACGGCGGCGATCAAGAGTTCCTGCATTTTTACCAGGTAATCCATCATGGCCTTTACCACGCGGAATTTCACCGGATTGCCGCCGTACAGCTTGATGTCCTCCATGCGGTTATCCACCTTGAACAGCATAAAGTTCAGCAGGCCCGGTACGTTGACCTCGCAGTCCTGTTCGGCAAGGAACTGCTCAAGCTGGTTGTTGCCGAGGGGGGAGTATTTGACAAAGATCTCTCCGACGATTCCCACACGCACCTTCGGCACGCGGTGAACGGGGATCGCCGCAAATTCCGCGGCGATTTTTTCCAGGTTTCCCTTTTGCTGTTTTAACGAATAGCCTTCATCGCGGTTGAACTGAGCGGTAAGCTCCGTAATCCATTTCTGAACCAACGCGGCACTCTCGCCTTTTTTCAGCTCGTAGGGTTTTACCTGATTGTCGAGCAGCATGAGCAGATCGCCGTACACAAGGCCCGCGATCAGGCGGCGCAGCATGGGCAGGGTCAGCGAAAAGCCCGGATTGCTCTCAAGGCCCGACAGATTCAGGGAAACCACCGGGATATTCTCCATGCCCGCTCTGCGCAGAGCCTTGCGCAGCAGGTGAATGTAATTAGAGGCACGGCAGCCGCCGCCTGTCTGCGTAATAATCAGCGCGGTGCGGTCCAGGTCATATTTTCCGCTTTTCAGCGCGTCCATGAACTGGCCGATCACGAGCAGGGCGGGGTAACAGGTGTCGTTGTGCACATATTTCAGGCCCTCATGCACCACGTTTGGGCCGTCGTTTTTCAAAAGTACCATATTGTAGCCGCAGTTGCGGAAGACATTGATAATCAGCGAAAAATGGATTTCCGCCATCTGCGGGCAAAGGATGGTGTATTCCTGCTTCATTTCCTTGGTAAACAGGATACGTCCGGTCTTATCTCTTTTCAGTTCCGCCAAGAACGATCACCTCACTGTTCCAATGCGGCGAACAGGCTGCGCAGTCTGATTTTCACCGCTCCCAGATTCGTAATTTCATCGATTTTGATCTGTGTATAGATTTTGCCTTCCGCTTCCAGTATCTCGCGCACCTCGTCGGTGGTAATCGCGTCTACGCCGCAGCCGAACGAGACCAGCTGCACCAGGTTCATGTCCGGCCGGGTGCCGATGTACTTTGCGGCGGCATACAAGCGGGAATGATACGTCCACTGGTTGAGCACGCCGGTGCGGAATTTCTCCACGCGGTTGCTGATCACATCCTCCGAAATCACGGCGGCGCCGAGGCTGGTGATCAGCTTGTTGATGCCGTGGTTGATTTCCGGGTCAAGGTGGTACGGGCGGCCGCTCAGCACGATGATCGGCTTGTGCAGGCGTTCTGCTTCTTCAATGATGCGCTCGCCCTCCTTGTGCACCTGTGCAAAATACCTGTCGTATTCCTCATAGGCGGCCTTCGCGGCCTTCTGAACCTCATGCAGGCTGATGCCGGAGAAATACTGATTCAGAATCTGGTGCATTTTAATGGGGAAGTCGCGCTTTCTGTGAATGCCCACATAGTCGTGGATAAAGGTTTTCTGCTTGAGCTCCTCCACGTTGGCCGAAAGCACCTCGGGATAATATGCGACCACCGGGCAGTTGTAATGGTTGTCGCCCAGTCCCTCGTCCAGATTATAAGACATACAGGGATAAAAGATGGTATCGATCCCCTGCCGCAGCAGCGCTTCAATGTGTCCGTGCATCAGCTTTGCGGGGAAGCAGACGGTATCGGACGGAATGGTATGCTGCCCGTCCAGATACAGCGAGCGGGTCGAAAGGGGAGAAGGGATCACTTCAAAGCCCAGCGTCGTCCAGAACGAATGCCAGAACGGCAGCAGCTCATAGAAATTCAGGCCCATCGGGATACCGATTTTTCCGCGGGTACCGGGTACCGGCTGGTAGCTTTGCAGCAGATCGAGCTTGTAGGTGTAGATATCGAGCGTCGGCCCGCCCTGCTGGCGTGTGACCGGCTTTTCGCACCGGTTGCCGCCGATGAAGCGCCGGTTGCCGCCAAAGTTGTTGATCGTCAGGCGGCAGTGGTTGCTGCACAGGCCGCAGGTGGCTACCTTTACCTCGTGGGTAAAGTCCCTGAGCTCCTCATAAGGAAGCAGGGTGCTCGTTTCTTTGGCCCGGCTCTTTGCGTACAGCGCCGCGCCGAACGCGCCCATCAGGCCCGAAATGTCGGGGCGGATGACGTTGACGCCAAGCTCCTTTTCAAACACGCGCAGCACCGCGTCGTTCAGGAAGGTACCGCCCTGCACCACAATGTTTTTGCCCAGCTCTTCGGCGGAAGCGGCACGGATGACCTTGTAGATCGCGTTTTTGACAACACTGACGGAAAGGCCCGCGGAGATATCCTCCGTGGTGGCGCCGTCCTTCTGCGCCTGCTTGACAGAGGAGTTCATGAACACCGTGCAGCGTGAGCCAAGGTCGACCGGGTTCTTTGCAAACAAGCCCTTCCGGGCGAAATCCGCAATGTCGTACCCAAGGGTATTCGCGAAGGTCTGTAAAAACGAACCGCAGCCGGAGGAGCAGGCTTCGTTGAGGAAGATGTTATCCACCGCTCCGTTTCGGATTTTAAAGCATTTCATGTCCTGCCCGCCGATGTCGATGACGAAGTCGACGTCCGGCATAAAGTATTTGGCGGCGGTAAAGTGCGCCATCGTCTCCACAATGCCGAAATCCAGGTTGAACGCGTTTTTCAGCAGCTCTTCGCCGTATCCGGTCACGGCGGAGGAGCAGATCGTCAGATTGGGGTACTGCTCGTACAGATTCATCAGGTATTCGCGGATGATCGGCACCGGATTGCCGGAATTGCTCTGATAAATGGAATCGAGAAGCTCGCAGTCCTCCCCGAGCACCACCGCTTTTACCGTGGTGGAACCGGCGTCGATGCCAAGGTACGCCTTTCCATTATATTGGGTAATTTCTCCGCGCTTTGCGCGACAGCTCTGGTGGCGCTCCTGAAACTCCCGGTATTCCTGCTCGTCGCGGAACAGAGAGGGGATGGACAAAAAGTCGCTCTTCCCACGGTATGCTTCTATGTTCGTCAGCGCAGTGTCCAAATCCACAGCGGATTCACTGCTGAACGCGGCGCCCATCGCCACGTAGTACAAAGAATTTTCGGGGCAGACGCCCTTTACCTTCAAAGCGGTGTCAAAGCTCTCCCGCAGTTCGGAGAGAAACGTCAGCGGCCCGCCAAGGTAGATCACCTTGCCGCGGATCGGGCGGCCCTGCGCCAGGCCGGCGATGGTCTGGTTGGCCACGGCGGCAAAAATGCTGGCAGAAATATCGCTTTTGCGCGCGCCCTGATTGAGCAGCGGCTGAACGTCAGACTTGGCGAACACGCCGCAGCGCGAAGCAATGGTATAAATCTTCTCGTGCTGTGCGGCCAGCTCGTTCATCTCTTCCAGAGAAATGTGCAGCAAAGTCGCCATCTGGTCAATAAATGCCCCGGTTCCGCCGGCGCACGAGCCGTTCATGCGAACCTCGGTTCCGCCGGTCAAAAACAGGATTTTCGCGTCCTCGCCGCCCAGCTCGATAATCACATCCGCATCGGGGATCAGCTTGCCCATAGCCACACGGGTCGCGTAGACCTCTTGAATAAAGGGTAAGTCGCAGGTCTGGGCAATTCCCATTCCCGCCGAGCCGGACACTGACAGATAAGCGGGCGCTCCGTTTAAAACTTCCGCCTGAATTTTGCGCAGAAGCTCCGCCATTTTTTCAGTGATCTGTGAAAAATGCCGCTCATATGATTGATATACAATTTGATTGTCATCGTTCAACACGACGCACTTGATGGTCGTGGAACCGACGTCAAGTCCGATTCTCATCCTATCGTCCCATTTCCTCCGCAATATTTTGGCTGTTTTGGCTTTTGCATTTCATGAACAAGGCCGGTCTGGCGGCCCTGTATTGATTAATATGACACGGAATTGAATTAGTTAGGTTGCTTAACTACTTTTGCTGTTCCTATTGTAATGCAGATTTTACGTTTTGGCAAGCGCTGCGCGCCGCCTTACGGAATTTTAAGAGATTTACACAATTCATTTACTATATATTGTATGGATATGTTCTAAAATACACCTGATTTAGTAAAAATTTGAAACATTGGCAGGCGCTGCATCACAAAAAATAGAAATTGTTCTCTATCACTTTACCGTGTTTTTTGGCGAATGTCAATTTCTGGAGGTTGTCTTTTGATCGCGTTTCATTTTAGAAAAAGGATGATTTCTTCCCCCGCCGCAAGCGGGGGAAGAAATCGCTGGATTGAACATCAGATCATTTGTATAGAAAGGGACGATACTGCGAAAAAAATGGAATTTTGAATCTGCGGTGTTGACAAATGAAAAGCGCCGTCATATAATAGGGGCAATAACAGAAACCTGTGAGTAAGAGTAGTAGCCGGGCAGGATGTCTTTTCAGAGAGCCGCATGTGGTGGAATTGCGGTAAGAGATCGCACGGGGAATGGACTTATGAGGGCGGGGCGAACGGCAGTGTGCCAAGTAGTCTGCGACGGGGGCTCTGCCCGTTATCAGTGGAGCGCATATCAAACGGGTATGTGAGAAAAGAGGGCGCAAAAGCGTCAATTTGGGTGGTACCGCAGGAGCAAACGCTCTTGTCCCTGAGCAATCGGGGGCAAGGGCTTTTTTTATTGTCCAACAGGAGGTGGGGCATATGCCGGATGGCTGGTGGAAGCGCAGAACCGATCAAAAATTCCTCAGAAACAATATTGAAATAATGCAAATAGAAAGGTTTGATATTCCTATGAAAAAGCTGATCAAAAAAATTGCCGCAGTTTCCCTGACCGCAGTCATGGCCGCAGGATTTGCCGGATGCTCCAATGGCACCTCTGCTTCTTCCGCCGCTTCCGGCGGAGAGAAAACACTAAAGATCGGTGTGATTCAATATGCGCCGCATCCGTCGCTCGATAACTGCTACACAGGTTTTGTAGAAGGACTGAAGGAAGCCGGATATGAAGATGGCAAAAATTTGACCATCGATTTCCAGAATGCGCAGGGCGACGCTTCCAACAGTGACCTGATCGCGAAGAACATGGTTTCTTCCAAATATGATATGCTGGTCGGCATTGCCACCCCGTCGGCCATGTCCGCTTACAGCGCGGCCAAAGAGACCGATATCCCCGTGGTGTTTACCGCGGTTTCCGATCCTGTGGCGGCCGGGCTGGTCAAGAGCCTGGAAAAACCCGAAAACAACATCACCGGCAGCTCCGATGTTCTCCCGCTGGAGGAACAGGTCAAGATGATCCGTGCCTTCCTGCCGAATGCGAAGAAAATCGGCGTGCTCTACACAACCAGCGAGCCGAACTCCGTCAGCCAGCTGGCCACTCTGAAAGAGGTTGCGAGCAAATATAATTTTGCAGTTGTGGAATCCGGCGTCGTCAATGCGTCTGAGGTTGCTTCCGCCGCAGCGTCGCTCGTCAGCAAGGGCGTCGACTGCATCAATAACTTTACGGACAACAACGTCGTCAATAATCTGCAGGTGGTTCTGCAGGCTGCAAATAAGGGCAACATCCCGGTATTCGGTTCCGAGATCGAGCAGGTGAAAAACGGCTGCCTGGCTTCTCAGGGAATCGACTATGTCGCGCTCGGCAAAGAGACCGGCAAAATGGCGGCTTCGATTCTGAAGGGTGAAAAGAAAGCCGGAGAAACCCCTGTTTACATTGTAAAGGATTTTGCTCCTGTCTATAATGCCGATGTTCTGAACATTTTCGGCATGACCCTGCCGAAGGATTACGAAAATGCGCAGGCGGTCACGGAAGATTCCGCGGCATCGAGCAAATAATAACACAAACAGCGTTGCGATACTGTGATGCTGGATTCAAAAGCCTGATCTGATTTGCAGTTTCTCTGCCCGCCGAACACGCGGCAGAGAAATTGCTGTGTGTTCAAACTTGATTTGTACGGAAAGCGGGTAACAGTGAATGGATGTTTTTTTTGGTCTGTTCTTCAACGTAATGGAGGAAGGCCTGATTTACGGAATTATGGCGATGGGCGTGTACATTACCTATCGGATTCTGGGGTTCCCGGATCTGTCGGTAGACGGCACGTTCCCGCTGGGCGCGTGTGTAACAGGGGCTTTGATTGCCGTTGGCGTAAATCCCTGGGTCGCGTGCCTTGCGGCCTTTCTGGCCGGCGCGGCTGCCGGCTGCGTCACCGGGCTGCTGCATGTAAAGCTGCATATTACCGACCTGCTTTCCGGTATTCTGGTGATGACGGGCCTGTGGAGCGTGAACCTTGTGGTGACAAGGGGCTCCGCGGTGCTTCCCTTCTACAATAAGCCGACCATCTTTACCTCCGGCCCCATTGTTCACCTGATGCCGCCCGGTATGCAGGATTACCGTGTGGTGCTGATCGTGCTGCTGGTGGTTATCGTGGTCAAGGTGCTGCTCGATCTGTATTTAAAGACGAAGTCCGGCCTGCTGCTTCGCGCTTCGGGCAATAACCCGCAGTATGTGATCTCGCTCGGTAAAGACCCGGGACGAATGAAGATCGCCGGGCTTGCGATCGGCAACGGCTGCACGGCTCTGGCCGGCTCCATTCTGGCGCAGCAGACAGAAACCGCAAATATCTACGGCGGTACGGGTATGGTCGTTATGGCTTTGGCCTCGGTCATTATCGGTACCAGCCTGTTCGGAAAGATCAAGTTCATTCGCCCCACCGCCATGGTGGTGATCGGCGCAATCCTGTATAAAACCTGCCTGGTGATCGCGATGCAGCTCGGCCTGCCCACGAACTACCTCAAGCTGCTGATGGCCCTGCTGTTCACACTGGCTCTGGTAGGGAATCAGGCGTTTTCGGGAAGGAGGAAGCATCCGCATGTCGTCAACCCAACTCAAATCTGACAGCATGGTCAGTCTGCGGAATATCTGCAAAACCTTTTCCCCCGATTCCGTCAGTGAGGTCGTTCTGTTTTCCGATTTTAATCTCGAAATCCTGCCCGGGCAGTTTGTTTCGGTGGTCGGCAGCAACGGCTCCGGCAAAACCACCATGCTCAACCTGATCTGCGGCAGTATCGTGCCCGACAGCGGCAGCATTCTGCTCAAGGGTGAGGATATCAGCAAGAGGAAGGAATTTCAGCGTTCCAAATCGATTGGCCGGGTATTTCAGGATCCCGCAAAGGGAACCTGCCCGGAGCTGACCATTTTAGAGAATATGGCTCTCGCGGACAATAAAGGCTCGTTCTACGGGCTTTCCCGCGGCGTCAGCCGCCGCCGTACCGATGAATACCGCACCATGCTGCAGCGTCTTGATTTGGGGCTTGAGGATAAGCTCAGCGTGCAGGTGGGCAGTCTTTCCGGCGGGCAAAGGCAGGCGCTGGCCCTCTTGATTTCGACCATGACGCCGATCGATCTGCTGATCCTCGATGAGCACACGGCGGCTCTGGATCCCCGGTCCTCCGAAAATGTAATGCGCCTGACACAGGAGCTGGTAACGGAAAAGCACCTGACGACGCTGATGGTGACCCACAATCTGAAATATTCGATTCAGTACGGCAACCGGCTGCTGATGATGCATCAGGGCCAGGCGGTGATCGACGCTGCGGACGAGGCAAAGGAAGCCCTGTCTACGGATGATCTTCTGAATCGCTTTAATCAGATCAGCCTCGAGGTCGGGAATTAAATCTTTT
>NZ_AKFU01000001.1:0-41721 GCF_000277625.1 Clostridium sp. MSTE9 | reverse complement strand
TATTTTGTAAGACCCATCGCCCAAATCGTTTCAAAAAAGCCGGCAGCCACCCACTCCTGATAATACCGATGAATGCTGCTCGCGCAGCCGTACTTTCTGGGAACAGCCTTCCACTGGCATCCTGTGCGTAATACGTAAAAAATCCCTTCCAGCACTTTCCTTGGCGGTATCGGAGGACGGCCTTGTCCGGGTGCGTGTTTATACTTTTTCTGCGGGTCCCGCTTTTTTACTGGTATCTTATCCTTGATTTCTTCCCAAAACTCATCCGATATTGTCCATGACTGATAAGATTTCTTCTCTTTCATTCTTCTCTCACCAGTCCCTATTTTACACCTTGTTTTAATTTATGGATAGGCTCTAAGTGCACTATAAATACACAGAGCTAATCTTTTTTCAAACAGACTGGGCGGTTTTTCCTTCTGAATCCCAAGAAGTGTGCCTGTAAAACACAGCTAAAGTGACAGATCAGAGCAGTTCCCTGCTTTTGAAAATGGAAAGGCCCTTGATACCCATTTGCTTTTGGGGCATCATAATGACCAAACGCGAGGAAGGGGAACCTGTCATGGAAAAAGGTCAAAATCAATTTTTCACTTGGATTCTTGAACGTGCACGGGAAGGAAAAGAAGCCGAATTATCTGCTTTGCTGAAAGAAAACTTTGCGCAGCAGCAGGCGGGCGCCTTTGATGCCGATGCACTTGCCGAAAGCGGAAAAAGAATCCTTGAACTGATCAAGCCTGAGTATGTGGATGAGTTTAAAAAGGCGATGGAGCATTTCGGAAAAAGCATGTGATCTGTTTGAAACGCAGCAGGGCCGGGGTTTTATATAAAACCCCGGCCCTGTTTTTATTTTCCGCCCGCCCGAAGGATTCACCGGTAAGCAGCATTTTCATTATTTTCTGGGATATGCAGTTTTGATATCGCTGGCCCCGCTCAGATAATCCATACTGACATCGTAAAATCTTGCAAGCACCAGCATGCTGTCGAGGGGAATCCTCGTTTTTCCCAATTCGTAGTCCGAATATGTCTTTTGACCAATATTCAGAAGATTCGCTATATCTGTTTGCGTCAAGTCCTTATCTTCTCTTAAAGCGCGAATTCGATCAAGATACTTCATTATCATCACCCAGTTACAGCATATTATAGAGTTCATAACTCTATTGACTTTTAGTGTCATAAACTCTATAATATTTATGGGGTGAGATTACAGTGGACTATAAAAAAATGTATTTGACGATGTTTAGAGCATCTGAACAGGCGATCCGTATTCTGATGACGGCACAATGTGAATGTGAAGAGCAATTGATTTCTTCGCCGGAGGCAGAATTGGTTGTTGTTCCGTTGCCGACAGAAAAAAACAAGGGCACGGATCAGAAATGATTCCAATCCATGCCCTTTTTTCACCTGATCGTTGAGCCGCTTAATTTACGTTTACCAGATCGGTTTTCTCCTGTATTTTAACCTGCTTCACCGGCTGGGATTGTTTCTTTATTTTCTTTCTTCTCAGCCAAATATACACAACCATCAAAGCCAAATACAGCTTGGCGGATAAAAATGCGGTTGCCACCTGATAGCCCTGAGAAAGATTCGACACAGCCGTACCGTCCGCGGCCGTTTGGGTGTCCCACAGGGAGGAACCGAAGCCTGGCAGGATAGCAAAGCCCCATCCCAAATTGATCGCGATTCCAAAAACGCAGATCAATATCATTAACGGAACGCTTGTGTAAGTCTGCAGCTTTTTCCAGCCCTTGGGAGTGAGCCGTTTTCTCGCAAAGTGGAACGATGTGATCCATGGAATGAAAATCAGCACCAATAAAACAACGCCCAGTATTGCGTACGAAAAGACGAGGAACCCGTTCATTTCTTTCATATTCTCCCAGGCCCATTTCATGGTGGGGAGCCTCATTACCCCATGACCGATTAAAATGAGTCCCCCGATAATCGACATCTCTTTTCTGATGGTATAGAGCTGCCTTACAAATTCCCATTTCGGCAGTACCCCGATAAACATGACAATCAAAATAAACGCGATTCCGATCACGGTATCCAATGCGTAAGAATGCGGTAACCAAAGGATCGTCCACCAAACGGTTTCCCCTATCATTTCGTACAGATTCACGTTAAACAAATTTAAGATTCCGTATGTACAATACCATAAAAACAAAAGCCCGGGATAAATGTAAAAAATAAGACTGTGCTTTCGGATGGCGTTTTTAAAAATGAAGAGAAATACAATGGATAGAACCAGTCCCTTTATCAGGTCAGGGACCCCCAGCCATAAAACGTTATTCACGTAATCCAGTACGTACAAGTTTATCACCTTCCTTACCTTATCAGCAGTTGCCGGCAGAATGCCGTATCATGTTAGCTATAGCTAACATGATACGGCATTCTGCTTTGTTTGTCAATTAACATTCGGTATTTTGCTTGAGTTTTTCATTTACAAGTTGTTTGTTTTCACGAAAGAAAAAAGAAAAGAGCCTGAACGCGAATTGCGTCCAGACTCAGTCTGGTAAGAAGTCAGGTGAATATAGATACCCGGACAGATTCGCGTCATGCTCATACCATTCCGCTTCGCAGCTTTCTACAGCAGCGCAAAATGGGGGCTCTCAAAAACATGCTTCATTTGGCACAGGCAAAAAGGGTGTCCGGCGGGGTCGAACATCACTGTCCAACTGTCAGAAAATTGTTTCTCTGCGACTGTTGCCCCGCAGTGGATTGCATATTCAACCGATTTTTCCAAATCATTCACTGCAAAGTCGATATGCGCCATTTGCTGCTGAGCTTCCGGCTCTTCGGGCCATACAGGCGGCTGATACTCCGGGTTCCGCTGAAACGTTATACCGGGGTATGCTCCCTGATTTGTCCCCGGAGCACCCACGACTGCATATTCCTCATCATAGAACGGTATTTCCCATTTGAGCAGCGCCGCATAGAATTTTGCCAATTCATTCGGGTCCTTGCAGTCCAGTGTAAATGCGCTCATTTTGATTTTCAGCTCATCATCCATAACGTTAACCCTCCGATCATACAAATAATGAAAATCCTTTTTATCATTCTACCCTATAAAATAAAAGAAGTCCATTCTTTTCAGAATCGACTTCTTTATAGCCCGCCCGGGATTTCACAGCTCTGCACCGCTTGCCGTCCTGCGGCCCAGCGCCGCGACGCTCCTCGCTGAAAAAAGGTTTCTTACTCTTTATGTCTGATCGACCACAGAATAAACGCACCCATAGTGGCAACCGCAACGATAATGCCACATCCGGATATATGAGATCCTGCGCCCACTGCCTCTGCAAATAAACCTGCAATAACGGTTGCCAAAAACGCAATTATTTCAAACACAAAAGACACCTCCATTATCCTATTTACTTTCCACGATTGATCGATGAATACAAGTACCACCGTATCGATAAAACATCCTATTTCTTTGTGCATGAGTACAAAACAGATGCAGCTTTTAATCGAAAAGAAAAGCATTCAAATCGTATCGTTCAATAGAGTGACTATGATGTGAATGGCAAGTGATTTTGTAGTATCTAATTCTTCCGGCGTCTGTTTTCGCTGAATAGAATCATGGCACACCCGTTCCACTATGCCATAACAAATTCTCAATTTTTCAAGCAAATCCGTTTTTGAAAATCCCGCACCCACCAATAATATAGAAAGCTTTGATAATACAGAATTTTCAAAATCACTAAATAAAACAAATATCTCTTTTTCAAGCAGTGACAGAGCCAAGAACTCATTATGGGCTTCGACATTCATTGTATGTGATGAAATGGAAATATCCAAAAACTCTTTGATCACGTCAGGCATATTTTCTTTATTGACAGGGCCACACAGCAAGGGCTGAAACTGCTCTTCCAGTAAAGAAATATAGAACTTAACCACTTCTAAAAGGATGCCTTTTTTATCTTGAAAATAACTATATACAATCCCTGTAGAAACACTAGCCTCTTGCGCAATTTCCGCTGTATTGGTTTTATAGTAGCCTTTATCACTAAAAAGCTTGTAGCTCGCCCTTATAATACTCTGCTTCTTCTCTATGGACCTCTTTTGTTTTGGTTCCCTAATTTCCTGTTTTGCCATTTCGCCCCACCTATCTTTATTTCAAGACCATTATATGATAAAAGCGTGCCAAAATCAATAAACATGAAAAACATTTCACATTTCTTTGACAACACCGGTAGAAAGAGATATACTCTAAATATGAAATAAATTTCATGTTTAGAGAGGAGATACTATGAAACAGCCCAAAACCAGAATTACAATGAAGCATTACAAAATTTATCTTATATTCATGCTTGTTGCTTGTGGCGGCGCGTTTGTCTGGCAATTTTTTTTGCCCAATTTAAGCGGACAATTTACAAGTTGGGAAAACAGTATCGGTTGGCAGCGTGAAATCGCCTTATGGAACATCGGTATTATTGGGGCAATTATTGCGGCACTGATAAAAGAAAGTCTGGAATATATGAAAATACTAACTTTTCAATCAACGGTTCTCTGCTTGCTGTTGGGACTTAACCATCTGATCTCATTATTACAGAATTTTTCTCTTGCCTATATGATTCATATTCTGGGTATTTTCGAGGTTTTGCTGTTGGGCGGTATTTGGGGCAGCATTTTACTATTCAGATCAAACCAATCAACGAAATAAGACACAACCGTTTCTATTATTGCGGTTCGGCGTGTGTTCCAGCTTGTGAACTTGTATGCAAAAAAAGCAACATGTAGGTTCAAATCCTAACATGTTGTTTTTTTGTGCCCCACCCGAAAGAATTTCATGGCGGTTGCACCGCCTTCCGGCTTACAGCACAGCCGCTGCGCCGCTCCTCGCTAAAAATGTGCCACCGGCACGTTTTCTTCACGCTCAGACCCTTTCGGGCATTCATGCCGTTCGCGCCTGCGGCGGCAAGCCCGCTGGTTCGGCGCTCAAGGCAGCAATGTGCTTTCGCGCTAAGAATCGCTCAATCATAAAAAAAATCAGCCCAACCAGAAAGGCTAAACTGTGTTTTCTATGTGTCATCAGTACAAAACAGATGCAGGCACAGCTTTTCTCAATTTATATGAAAAGGCTTCAAGCTATGCGCCTAATCTGCTGACGGCAAATGTTTTTATCACAAGTTGTCAACATATTGTTTTGCTTCTACTAAATCCATTTTGGTTTGTTCACGAACTTTTTTAATGGCCTCTACTTCTTTCCCGTCTCGTTTTAGCTGAATTATCTGCTCTTTTAATTCATCAGAAATCCATTGAGAAGACAAAGCTTCATGACCTGTCAGTTTTGCTAATTGATTTAGCCGCTTTTCTTGATTTTTAATCTCTTTCTTTAAGGCTAAGATTTCGTTATATGCCAACAGTCCAGCAATCAATACCAATGCAATGGCTGAATATTCCACTCCCTTTTTCCTCCTTTATTATAAATAATCTGATTATGTAAATATAACATAGAAATTAGGCTAAAATTGTGTCATTAGCTCAAAATAGATGCAGTTTGAAACGTGGGCGTAAAACAAAACGCGCTTCACACATGGTGAGGAGCGCGTCTTGCGTGCAGGCTCAGCCTGCTGGCCCGCCCGGAGGGATTCGAACCCCCGGCCTTCAGAATCGGAATCTGCTGCGATATCCAGCTTCGCCACGGGCGGAAATATTACCATAGTAGTATAGCACAACCGCTCCGGTTATGCAATCCTTGTCCTTCGATTTTTTCACAACCCGAAAATTCCTTTCCGCGCGTGCGAACTGCCGGGCAAACCTTGGCATTGCGGCGCATACAATGAAACAAGCTATGGAAAGGAGAAGCCGCTATGCAATTCCCAAAATCCCCCCATTTTGCCCGGCGCGGAGGAACCCTGTATCAGGTGATCACCGGCCCTCCCGAAGAAAACAGATCCTTCTGCTGTCATCGGGAGCTGCGCGAAAAAGCCAGCCTGCTGGAGCAGGCGATGGACGACACCCTTTTGGTGATGGCCCGCATGGTCGAACAGAAAGACCCTTACACCGCGGGGCATCAGCTTCGGGTAAGCTGCCTGTCCACCGATATCGCGCTGGAAATGGGCTGGCCGCCCGAGCGGTGCGATCTGCTGCGCCGCGCCGCACTGATTCATGACATCGGCAAGATCGGCATCCCCGGCGATCTGCTCACAAAGCCTACCGTCCTCACCCCGCTGGAAATGGCGCTGATCCGCACCCACGCGGAAACCGGCTATCAGATGGTGAAAGACATTTCTTTTTTCACTCCGCTGGCAGAGATCATCCGGCAGCACCACGAGCGTATGGATGGCTCCGGCTATCCGCGCGGGCTGAAAGCAGACGAGATTCTGCCGGAGGCCCGTGTTCTGGCTGTGGCGGATGTGTTTGAAGCGATGACCTCGCACCGGCCCTACCGCCCCGCGCCCGGAACGGAGGCCGCTCTGGCGGAGCTTTCCCGCCGCTCGCTTTACGACGCCGCGCCCGCAGACGCTTTGACGATCCTGATCTGGGAAAAGGATTACCGGATTCCCACGGGGCGCATTGGCGATTGAAAAGCCCGATTCGGTACGCTATTATTATCTTCCAGCACAAGCCGAAGCAAAGCTTTCAAAGCCTGAAAAAGCATTGTCGGCTGATTGATTCCGGGAATGGATCATATTCTCATTAGCGCACTTGATTATTTATGGTATAATTGAAGCAGGGAGCAAAGTAATTTCCTGCTTTATGGTTCACAATAGAAAAGAAGAACATGTTTCCCCGAAAGGATTTCTTATGACAGATACGCCGCTCTACACCGCGCTTTTGGAACACAGGCAGAAAAACCGGGCCTCCTTTCATACGCCGGGGCATAAAAATGTGCCGGGTGCTTTGCCGCCGGACCTACTTTCGCTCGATTTCACCGAGCTGCCGGATACCGACAGCCTCTTTGAGGCCGAGGGGGCCATTCTTGCGGCGGAACAGCGGGCGACACGGCTGTTTGGAGCAAAACGCACGCTGTTTTCCGCGGGCGGCTGCACGCTCTGCCTGCAGGCGATGCTGTATCTGGCCGCGCCGCGCGGCGGTACGATTCTGTTTGACCGCGTACTGCACCGCAGCGTGGTTCATACCATGGCCCTGCTCAACATTACGCCGGTCTGGATTCTTCCCCGGCCCACCGCCGGGCGCGGCCTGCCCGGCCGGGTAGACAGCCGCGATGTCCTCTCAGCTTTGCGGGAGCACCCCGACGCGAAGGCCGTGTTTCTCACCAGCCCCGACTATTACGGCGTTCTGGTGGACATCCCCGCCATTTCCGCCATTTGCCGGGAAGCGGGAGTTCCCCTTTTGGTGGACAACGCCCACGGCACCCATCTGGCATTTTTAAAGAAGAATCTTCATCCGCTGTTCCTGGGCGCCTGTGCCACGGCCTGTTCCGCGCACAAAACGCTGCCGGTGCTGACCGGCGGGGCATGGCTCAATCTTGCGGAACCGTCCTTTGTGCCGGACGCCAAAAGAGCCATGGCGCTGTTTGGCTCCACAAGCCCGTCGTACCCCGTGATGGCGTCGCTCGATCTGGCGCGCGCCTGGCTCGAAGAAAGCGGCCGCGCCGCGTTCGCCGCGCTGGAGGATCGGGTCGCGGCGGTACGGGAGCTGGCAGCCCGGCAGGGCATTTCCGCACCGGAGGGCGACTGCGACCCGGTTCGGCTCACGCTGCGTACCGCCGAGGCGGGAATTCTTGGCACAGACGCCGCCGAGCTTCTGCGCGAACATGGCATAGAGCCCGAATACGCCGACGCGGCCCAGGTGGTGCTGATTGCCACACCGTTCAACAGCGAAAGCGATTTTCAGCGCCTCGAAACGGCGATTCGCGCCCTGCGGCCCGGCAAAGCAATTGCAGAGGCCGCACCCGCGCTGCCCGCGCTGCCGCCCATGCCGCTCACACCCCGGCAGGCGCTGCTTTCCCCGGCAGAAGAGCTCCCTCTCGCGGCTGCCGTCGGCAGAATCGCAGCGGAAACCGCCTGCCCATGCCCGCCCGGCGTGCCGGTAGTGATGCCCGGAGAAAAAATTACGGACGAAATTGCTGACTTTTTACGTGGGTATGGCATTTTTTCATTGAAAGTGGTAAAATAAATCAGATACCCTATTTTCGCTTTTTAAAACGTTCCGCAACCTGTATAGGAGGGATATATTATGAAACTGATCCTTGCCATTGTCAGCAGTGACGACAGTGCCACGGTACAGGCCGCATTGACGAAAAAGCACTTCCCCATCACAAAACTGGCAACGACCGGCGGTTTTTTAAAAGCCGGCAACACCACCTTCATCGTCGGTGTAGAGGACGATAAAGTAGAAGAGGTCATTTCCGAGATTGCCGCTCACAGCAGCCGCCGAACCCAGATCGTGCCCAGCGCTTCTGCCATGGATATGGGGCTTTACGCCTCCTTCCCCGTGGAGGTCACGGTCGGTGGATCGACTATTTTTGTAATGAATGTTGAGCGGTATGAAAAAGTATGATCTTTGAAGGATTTTTCGGTAACGATTCCCTGCGTCAGCAGCTTTCGCTTGCGCTGGAACAGGATCGCCTGCCTCACGCGGTGATTCTGGAGGGGCCGCCCGGCAGCGGCAAGCGTACTCTGGCGCAGATTCTGGCCAGAGCCTGCGTCTGCACCGCCCAGGGTGAGCGCCCCTGCGGTGTGTGCCCAGCCTGCATCAAGGCCAAAGCGGGGTCGCACCCCGACATTATTGTGGAAAGCGGCGGCACTGCCGCGCGGTCGTTCCACGTGGATGCCGTGCGCCGCGTTCGTTCCGACGCGTATATCAAGCCGAATGAGGCTTCCCGAAAAGTATACTGCCTGTTTGAGGCTCAAACCATGTCCGAACAGGCGCAGAATGCCCTGCTGAAAATTTTGGAAGAGCCCCCCGATGGGATTTTGTTTATTCTCACGTGCCCGTCTGCCTCCGCGCTGCTGCCCACCATCCGCTCCCGTTCGCTGATTTTGACACTGGAGCCCCGAGAGCAATCCGGAGATCACCCCGAGGCCGCGGCGCTGGCCGCGCAGATTCTGCGTGAGCTTCCTCTGCCGGATGAATCCGCGGTGCTGAAAACATGCGCGCCGCTGATCCAGAATCGCGAGCTGCTGCGCCAGGTGCTCGACCGCCTGACGGTGCTGTTCCGCGATGCCGCCGTGCTGCGCGCCGGCGGAACCTCGCTTACCCGCGATCCTTCTGCGCAGGAGCTGGCCCGCCAGCTGACCCGTGACCGCCTTTTGGCGCTGACGGAGCTCAGCATCCAGACCCGCCGCCGCATGGATCAAAACGCGAACAATACCCTCCTTGTCACGGTTTTTTGTGCGCAGCTGCGTGCCGTGGCAGGATATTAAACAATAAAGGAGAGAGCTATGGCCGAAGTAATTGGCGTACGATTTAAAAACGTGGGCAAAGTATATTACTTTGACCCCGATGGAAATAATTTAAAAAAAGGCGACATGGTCATTGTTGAAACCTCCCGCGGTGTGGAATGCGGAGAGGTCGCCATGGAAAACCGCCAGGTAGACGATGAAAGCATTGTGCAGCCGCTCAAAAAGCTGATCCGCATTGCGAATCAGGAGGACCTCAAGAAGCTTGCGGAAAATCAGATCCGCGAAAAGAGCGCCTTCGAGATCTGCAACAAAAAGATTGCCGCCCACAAGCTCGAAATGAAGCTGGTGGACGTGGAATACACCTTCGACAACAGCAAGATTCTGTTTTACTTTACCGCCGACGGCCGTGTGGACTTCCGCGAGCTGGTCAAGGATTTGGCCTCCGTGTTCCGCACACGCATCGAGCTGCGCCAGATCGGCGTGCGCGACGAGGCGAAAATGCTCGGCGGCCTTGGCATCTGCGGACGGCCGTTCTGCTGCTCCACCTTTTTGGGCAGCTTCCAGCCGGTCTCCATCAAGATGGCCAAGGAGCAGAACCTTTCGCTCAACCCTGTCAAAATCTCCGGCACGTGCGGCCGCCTGATGTGCTGCCTGAAATACGAGCAGGAGGCTTACCTCGATTTGCTGCGTACGACCCCGAAGCTGAACGCGATTGTGATGACGCCCGAGGGCCGCGGCACCGTGGTGGATCAGAATCTTTTGACCGGCGTACTGCAGATTCGGCTCGACAAAGCGCCGGATGCTGCGCCCTCTACTTACAAAGTGAAGGACGTGAGGCTCATCAAAGACGCCCAGCTCCGCGTAAACAAGGCGGAACTCGATCAGCTAAAAGAGCTGGAAAAGGATTGAGATTCCATTCACAAATTCAGAAAAACCAGTTGCAATTCTGCCATTGTGTGTTAGAATAAGGGTGTAATACTTATTCTGGAGGTGCTTAACAATGGCATATGTTATTAACAGTGATTGCATTTCCTGCGGTGCTTGCGCAGGTGAGTGTCCCGTGAGCGCCATCTCTGATGGTGCTGACAAGTACGTAATTGATCCCGAGCTTTGCACAGAGTGCGGTGCTTGCGCTTCCGTGTGTCCCGTAGGAGCCCCGAATCCCGAGGCTTAAGGCTCAATGAAAGTGATTTAAGGCGGAGCGATCGTTGCTCCGCCTTAAATTTTGGACAAGTATTCGGGCGCGGCTCCCGCTGCCCGCCGCTTGCTTTCAAATAAAGTTTTCTTCTCCCATAAAATGATCTGCCGGAGGTAACCCATGCAGCCTGAACTGGAGCCACTCTCCCCCAGTATCTCCGTGTTCGTCTCACAGACGCACCGATTTAATACCGATACGATCTTGCTGGCGCATTTCGCGGCCCCCAAGCGGGGCGAGAAGTGCGCCGATTTCGGCACCGGCTGCGGCGCCATTCCGCTGATCTGGCTGGCGCGGTACGAGCCTGCCCAAATCTGCGGGGTAGAAATCCAGCCCGACGCCTGCGAGCTGGTACGGCAGTCTGCCGAGCACTGCGGCGTAGCAGACCGCCTGCGGGTTCTGAACCTCGACCTGCGGCAGCTTGATCAAACAAAGCCGCGCGACCCATGGCTGGAAAACTGCGACCTGATTTCGTGCAACCCGCCGTACAAGGCGCAGGGAACGGGCATCGAAAACCCCGAACAGGGCAAGCGCATGGCCCGGCATGAGGAAACCTGCACCATGGAGGACGTGGCGCGCGCCGCCGCATCCTGCCTGCGCTACGGGGGCCGCCTGTGCCTGTGTCAGCGGCCGGAGCGCCTGACGGATATTCTCACGACCCTGTGCGCGAACGGCCTGGAGCCGAAGCGCCTGCGGTTCGTACAGGCCCGCGAGGGCAAAGCGCCGAAGCTCTTTTTGCTTCAGGCCCGCAAAAACGGGCAGCCCGGCGGCCTTTTGGTGGAGCCGCCGCTGATCCTGCACAACGAAGACGGAACCTTCACCCGGGAAATGCTGGAGATTTACGGTAACTACAAGGAGGGGCACTGATGACCGGAAAACTGTATGTGGTGGGCACGCCCATCGGGAATTTATCGGATTTTTCGCCCCGCGCGGCGCAGACGCTGGCCGAGGCGGATTTTATCGCCGCGGAGGATACCCGCGTGACCGTAAAGCTACTCAATCATCTGGGCATTAAAAAGCCGATGGTGAGCTATTTTGAGCACAACAAGCTCGAGCGCGGCGGGGTCATCACCCGCAGGATACTGGCGGGCGAAACGTGTGCTCTGGTTTCCGATGCGGGAATGCCCGCGATTTCGGACCCCGGCGAGCTGCTGGTAGCCCAGTGTGCCGAGCTGGGGATCCAGACGCTCGTGGTGCCCGGCCCCAGCGCGGTGATTTCGGCGCTGGCCATTTCGGGCCTGCCTACGGGCCGCTTTACGTTCGAGGGCTTTTTGAGCGTCAATAAGCGTGCCCGGCGCGAACACCTGCAGCAGGTGGCCGCTGAAACCCGCACCATGGTGTTCTACGAAGCGCCGCACAAGCTCTCTGCCACCCTTGCCGACATGCTGGCCGCCTGGGGCGACCGCCGCATCGCGCTCGTGCGCGAGTTGACGAAAATTCACGAAGAGGTCATCCGCACCACCCTCTCCGAAGCGGCGCGCCGGTATTCCGAAGAGAGCCCCAAGGGGGAATTCGTGCTGGTGATCGAAGGCGCTCCCGTCCCTGTGGAGGAACCGCTCACGCTGGAGGAAGCCATAGAGCTTGCGCGCACTTTTTTAGAGGAAGGCGCCTCTGTTTCAGAGTCTGCCAAACGTGCCGCAAAGGAAAGCGGACACTCCAAAGCGGAGATTTATAAAAAAATTTGCGAATAATTCTCGATTTTTTGCCTTATCCCCTTGTAATTTTGACATTATTTAGTATAATAAAAGAAAGCGATCACATCCTATTCCCAAATGCCGGTGAAACGGCGTTTCGTTCCGTCGCGCAAAAGCGGCCGGAACAGGGTGGCATCCCTTACTGATTTTTTACAAGGAGGACGAACCGTATGGAACTGAAAGGAAGCAAAACCGAAGCAAATCTGCTGACCGCATTTGCAGGGGAATCCCAGGCCAGAAACAAGTACACATTCTACGCTTCTCAGGCGAAAAAAGAAGGCTACGAGCAGATCGCAGCTATTTTTGAGGAAACCGCCGGCAACGAGAAGGAACACGCCAAGCTGTGGTTTAAATATCTGCATGGCGGCGAGATCGGCTGCACAAAGGATAACCTGCTGGATGCTGCGCAGGGCGAAAACTACGAATGGACAGAGATGTACAAAGAGTTCGCCGAGACCGCTGAGCAGGAAGGCTTTAAAGAGATTGCCACTGCGATGAAGCTGGTAGGCACTGTGGAGAAGACCCACGAAGAGCGCTACCGCAAGCTGCTGAAGAACATCCAGGAAGATATTGTTTTCCAGAGCGGCGAGCAGACCGTTTGGGTATGCCGCAACTGCGGATACATTCATATTGGCGACAAGGCCCCCAAGATCTGTCCTGCCTGCAAACATCCCCAGGCTTTCTTCGAGCGCAAAGCTGAAAACTATTAAGCGGTTCCTTTTTCAAAGGGACAGCGTTATAGCAGGGCCGTACCCGGCCCATAAAAAGCAGCGAACAGCAAAGTCTGGTTCTCTGCAAGAAGATGCTTCAGAGCCGCCGCGGAACGTTATTGTTCCGCGGTTTTTCTGTTGTTCGATGCCCCAAGCGTTCTATTCCAGCACGCGGCAGGCAGGCACATTCCAATACAAAAAGCGCCGGATTTCTAAAAATCCGGCGCTGTCTTTTATCATGTGATATTTTTTCTCATATCAACAATTCAGCTTGCAATCAATCCCAGAAAATGCTACAATTTACTGGTAAGGTACAATTAAGTGCAAAGCGGGGACGAGGTGCAGGAACACCTCATCCCCTGCATACGGAGAAGTAGCCTCCATACACAACGGATATACCGCGCGTTGCTTACACATTATAACTCATTTCCGCTTTCTTGTACAGAGGGGGGCGGATCCCGAAAATGGGTCCCGTTCTGCGGGTTGTGTACTGCACTTGTGATATTAGGCGCTGTGTTATGGATGTATCCCCCCGCTGGGGGAATCCGTAACAGGCGCTTTTTTGCTGCCTTACAGACAGGGCAAAGCGGGCCGGGTTCCTTAAAAAATTTGAATCTCAACCATCATGATTCCCAATGATTGATCTGCATGCTTTTCAAAACCGCGGGCCTCCCCCGGCACCGTGGTCCCGGCTCCGCCGCGCCGTTGTCTGTAAGAACAAAACTGCCGCACGAATCGCCCCTGTGCGGCTGACCGGCCCTTGGCCGAAAGCGTCGTCCCTCCCCGAGGGACGGCGCTTCTTTTGCAGGCTGAGCCTGCACGCACGTCACGGGACAGCTCGAAGAGAACCTCCCGCTTCGCACTCCATTCGTCGCGCGTGCGCTGGTTGTTCTCACGCGGAAACAACCTTCTATTTATAAATATTTTTTGTCTTTATAAATTCCCCGTATGAATTCTTCTAACGCAGGCCTGCCCCTCGTGCCGGGGCGGGTTGATTGCCTGTTCCATATGAACTTTTTACCCGAGGGTGAAGAACAAATTTTTAGCGGGTACCCCCCGCATGGGATTTCCGCTTGCGCGGGCCTGCCCCTCATGCCGGCGCGGGCACTACCTTTCGTGAAAGGACGAAAGGTAGCAAAGGCCTTCCAAAGGACACCTTTGGAATCCGTTCGGGGAACAAGTTCCGGAATGCAACGCCGAAAGCTACTGAAAAGGCGCTCCAATGAAAATGCCCACTCTCCTAGCAACAGAAAATCAAAAGCTTAGCGCTTCGTCCGTCGGCGGGCATTTTCAGAGCGCTCTCGTTAGCTCGCAGTTCTGGGGAATGCGGCTTCGCCGCATTTTTTTGTTGGCTTGAGAGCACTTTCCGTACCAGTTGCAGACGTGAAAGCTTTCCTTACGCACTCGCTTCACGCGCAGGCCGTGCCTGTGCGTGGAACAGAACCAGAGCGGGAGCCTCTCCCAGTTTCCAAAGGCAGAGCCTTTGGTCGTTGAGAGGGGGTTCCAAGGGGGAGAGAATCGAAACTCTCCCCTTTGGCGAGCCTTTGCTTACTTTCGCCTCGCTGCGAAAGTAAGTGCCCGCCCCGGCATGAGGGGCAAACCCTGCGCCAGCAGAAACCCACGCGGGGGCACCCGCAAAAATAAATCCTCTCTCTCAAAACAAACCGTAAAAACGAATCTTCCACACCAGCAAAAAACTGCGGTGAAACCTCACAAAGAAAAACCCACTCTTTCAGGCCAACACCGATAAAAAAAGAAAAGCCCCGCTCCAATCCAAGAGCAGGGCTGAAAAAATCACTTATACATTAAAGCGGAACAGCACCACGTCGCCGTCCTTCATCACATACTCCTTGCCTTCGGAACGGACAAGGCCCTTTTCTTTCGCGGCCGCCATCGTGCCGCAGGCCATCAGATCGTCGTAGGCAACAACCTCCGCGCGGATAAAGCCGCGCTCAAAATCGGTGTGGATTTTACCGGCAGCCTGGGGAGCCTTCGTCCCCTCTTTGATCGTCCAGGCGCGCACCTCCTGCGGGCCCGCGGTCAGGTACGAAATTAGGCCGAGCAGAGTGTAGCACTCGCGGATCAGACGGTCAAGACCGGATTCCGAAAGGCCCATGTCCTCCAGGAACATCTGCTTTTCCTCCGGCTCCATGCCGGAAATTTCGGCTTCCACCTCCGCACAGATCGGCAGAACGCCTGCATTCTCCTGCCTGGCCAGCTTCTCGATCACAGCAAAATACGGATTATTCTCCACGCCGCCCTTAAAATCGGCGTCGCTCATGTTGGCCGCGTAAATGACCAGCTTGTTCGTCAGCAAAGACACCGTAGCCAAAAGCTCCGCTTCTTCCTCGGTGCATTCCACGCTGCGTGCGGTATGGCCCGCGTCCAGCTCGGCGCGCACGCGCTCAAAGAACTCGCATTCCGTCTGGTATTTCTTGTCCGCCTTGAGCATCTTGCGGGTTTTGTCCAGCCGGCGGTCGAGCACCTCCATGTCAGAGAGGATCAGCTCCAGATTGATCGTCTCCACGTCGCGCGCGGGGTCTACGCTGCCGTCGACATGAATGATATCGTCGTCCTCAAAGCAGCGGACAACGTGAACGATCGCGTCCACCTCGCGGATATTCGCCAAAAACTGGTTGCCCAGGCCCTCCCCCTTAGAGGCGCCGCGCACCAGACCCGCAATATCGACAAACTCGATCGTGGCGGGGGTGTATTTTTCGGGGTGGTACATCTCGGCCAGCTTGTCCAGACGCTTGTCCGGCACGGCCACCACACCGACGTTCGGTTCTATAGTGCAAAAAGGATAGTTGGCGGACTGCGCCCCGGCGTTGGTAATGGCATTGAACAGCGTGCTCTTTCCAACGTTAGGCAGCCCGACGATTCCCAGCTTCATTTCACTCATCAACCTCTTTCTCTCGCATAAAACATTTAACTCTTATTATATTCTTTTTCCGCGATACGCGCAAGGCTCTTTCAGCCAATCAGCCCCAGCCGCTCCAGCAGCCACGCAAAAGCGTAGATCACCGGCTGATGCGCAATGTAAATCACCAGCGCCCAGCGGCCCATCTGCGAAAAGAACGGAACACGGCTGCGGTACATCCATTTCGGGGCCAATCCCGCGGCCACCGGCCTGCCCACCATGGTTCCCGCAAGAAACACAAAGCCCCAGGGCAAAAGCGGAAAATAATCCGACGATGAGAACGAGGAATCATAAAAGCCCAGCGGGAACAGCCACTTCACATGGTAAATCGCCTCCGGCAGAGGAATCACCGAAACCGGGCCGAACCCCAAATAACCCGACGGGATGGGCCGTGTGAAGAAATAAAGAACAAAGCACAGCAGAACCAGCAGCCACGAAAAGGGGATTTTTTTCTGATATTGTCCCAAAAGGCCGTACAGGATCATGCACACTGCCAGAAAATGCAGAATGCCGAACCAGATGGCATACTGGGGCGTGACGAGGACGGTGACAAGCGTAACCACAAGCGCGACCGCAAACAGCCGCAATCCCCGCCGCAGATTCGATCGCGAAAGCAGAGAAGAGATTCCCGAAATAAAAATAAACAGCGCCGCAAAAAATGGCTCCGCCGGGGTAAAAAAGCGGAATAGCACCATCATCCATGAAATCTGGTACAGAAAGGCAAAGGTGTAAAACGCGTGGTAAAAGACCATGCAGAACACGGCAAAACCGCGCAGCTCGTCCATCAGGTGAAGCCGGGGGCGCGTAGCTGCCGCCGGGGACTGTGTGCTTTCGTTCAAGTTGATTCCTCCCGCCGAATCCCAAAAGTGGTTGTCAATATACAAAATCTGCCGGATTTTTGCGGGAACATAAGCAAAATTACCGCTTCAAACCAGAGCCGTACCGTGTTATACTAGACTCAGGCAGATTTGCCCTGAATTGTCCGGTGCGTCAGTCCGCGCCGGTATCCAAAGATATCATTTTATTTTATTATATCGAAGGAAAGGAAGAATTACAATGAATGAACTGAAAATTGGACAGACGATTTCCCAGGATTATACCGTTACCTCCGCCGATCTGGCCTCCAAACTCGGCAGCGGCAGCGTAGACGTGCTTGCCACGCCCCGGCTGGTTGCGCTGATGGAAGGCGTTTGCGCCCGGATGCTGAACACCTATCTGCCGGAGGGGATCACCTCGGTAGGTTCCGAAGTGCATATCAAGCATCTGGCGCCCACGGTTGAGGGTGTTACCATCCACCTGACGGCAAAGCTGATCGAAAGCGACGGCCGCAAATTCACCTTTGAGGTAGAGGCATCTGACAATGTGGGCCTGATTTCTACCTGCACGCATGAGCGCGCCAGCATCAAGCGTGAGAATTATCTGAAAAGAGTAGCGGAACGCGCCAAGCAATAAACCTCTGACGAAAGGAACTCCCGATGAAACCTGTTTACCCCATCGTTTTATTTGATCTGGACGGCACCCTGACCGAATCCGGCCCGGGCATCCTGAGCTGTGTAAAGGAAACCATGCAGCGCCTGGGGGTGCCAGAGCCGCCGCCGGAGATTCTGCGCACCTTTATTGGCCCGCCGCTGTTTCAAAGCTTTTCGCAGACCTGCGGCCTGCCGGACGACGTGAGCGACCGGGCGGTGAAGCTGTACCGCAGCCTTTACGAAACCGATGGCCTTTACAAAAACTCGGTGTACCCGCATACCTTCGAGCTGCTTTCCGCTCTGCGGGGCGCGGGAGCAAAGCTCTGCATCGCCACCTCGAAGCCCCTGCCGCAGGCAAACCGCGTGGCAGAAATCTTTAAGCTGGCCCCGCTGGTAGATTTTGTCGCGGGCCCCGCCGGCAGCGAGGAGCGCGCCAGCTCAAAGGCAGAGCTGATCACCTCGTGCGTGGAGCGGTTCTCGGCCAAACCGCAGAACGCGGTGATGATCGGCGACACGAAGTTCGACGCCGAAGGCGCACGCCTGGCAGGCACGGATTTTATCGGGATGCTGCACGGCTACGGCACCCGCGAAGAGATGCAGGAGCAATTTTCCGGCGCGCGGTTCGCCGCGGATTTTATAGAGCTGGAACGCTTGCTCTTGACAAACTGAGCGGATACGGATATAGTGATATTGGAACTGAATACGGGGCGCTGCGTATACGCGGCTGAGATGAGGCGGATTGACGCCTATGTCCCTTTGACCTGATCTGGATAATGCCAGCGTAGGAAACTTTTGCAGCACAGCAAGACGCATTGTGGTATTACCCGCAATGCGTCTTTTTGCGTGCGGCATGTTTTTCAGGAAAGATCGCAGTTCACACTTTCGGTTTCCGCTACCGGAA
Source organism: Clostridium sp. MSTE9 (assembly GCF_000277625.1). Lineage (NCBI taxonomy): Bacteria > Bacillati > Bacillota > Clostridia > Eubacteriales > Clostridiaceae > Clostridium > Clostridium sp. MSTE9. The sequence goes on along the minus strand of NZ_AKFU01000001.1, from coordinate 23,524 downwards.
CAGCGGACGCGCCTGAAACGATCCTCCTTCACTGTTTTGATGGAAGATCCGGTATCAATCGGCGCGAGGAAGGATCTTTTATGAAAAAAAACAACACCATCATTCTGGTGGAATGTGCGCTGATGATCGCGCTCTCCACTGTTCTGAGCATGATCAAGGTATTCGAGCTGCCGCAGGGCGGTTCGATCACCCTGGCCAGCATGGCGCCCCTGGTACTGGTTTCTTACCGCCACGGGGTCAAATGGGGCCTCGGCACCGCTTTTGTTCACAGCCTGCTGCAGATGCTGCTGCAGTTCAACGCCCCGCCCGCAAAAACGCTTACCGCGTTCGCTTTGGTGGTACTGCTCGACTATGTGCTGGCCTTTACCGTGCTGGGCAGCGCGGCGTTCTGGGGCAAGCCGATCCGCAACCGTTCGGCCAGCATCGCATTCGGCGCGGCGATCGCCGTATTCCTGCGCTTTCTGTGCAGCTTTGCCTCCGGCATCCTGATCTGGGGCGAGTATGCGCCCGAGGGAACGCCTGTGTGGCTGTATTCTCTGATTTATAACGGAAGCTATATGCTGCCCGAACTCGTGATCACCTCTGTCGTCACCATCGCGCTGGTCAAGGTGCTCGACCGCACCGGAAACCGCTCCGCTCACGCGGCATAAGCGCTCTTACCAAAGGCCGGAGGGCTTGTTTGGAGAAGTCGCCAAAGTTGGGACAGACCTGTCAACAAATGCGGGGGCTTGTCATAAAATACATTAGGTGAGCCGAACGCCTTCTTCCATTTCATGTTCCTCCTATTTCAAATATAGTTCACCGTACAGAGGCAAAAAGGGGAAAACCGCAGTGCGGTTTTCCCTTCGTTTTTTGATACATATCAGCCGCCGAAACCTGTGTAAGGCAAGGCACATATCGCTTTCCCGGCAAGCCTGAGTTACAGGCCCAGCTCCTCGGGCTGCACCATGCCGGTCTGAATCGCACGGTCGCGCAGGAAAATATACAGCTCTGCAAGCGTTGCGTAATAATACGGCATAATCAGAGCCAAACCCAATGTAACCACAATATTCGTTAAGAATATGGGCGCAGAAGCCATCTCCAGAACGATCGACACAGCGATCGGGATTAAAAACCAGCCGATAAAGGAAAGGGACAGCACAAGGATCGCACCCTTTTCCCCATCGGTCATCAGGCGGCTGATCTGCCGTACCCGCCGGCCCGAAAGCCGGGGATTGTCAGACAGCAGAAACGGAACCATGATGTACTGCAGCGCCTTGTAAATGCCGGGGATAATCAGCAGCAGTGTCCACAGGCCGATGAACAGGTTGGTCACAAAGCTGGTGAGCACCACGTTGCCATACCCGTTCCGAAAGCCCAAAAACACATCGGAAAACTGCCCCGCGTCAAACCGGTTGCGTACAAAAAAGCCGTACACTCCCACAATCAGCGGAAAAAGAATAAAGATATTCAGCAGCAAGAAACCCAGATTATACCCCATGAACACGCCGGGCGCAACCTCAGGCACACCATTCTCCAGTCCGGAGATCCACTTATCGTTGACCTCACCGTAACCGGTAATCCATTCTATCAGCGAGGGTGCGATCATAATCACGGCAGAAACCAGGAATGCCATCCAATACTTTCCGCCCCGGATTGCCGCTTTCGCATTGCTCTTCACAATCTCTCTGCTCCACATTTTCTAGTAAGACCCCTTTCACTCTTTTCTGTATCATACGATACAGCCCTTGGCCACTATGCCTAAACGCGGCCACAGTGCCTATCATAAATTTTCCATTGAAAGGCAGGGCCAGCCTGTCAGCCCTTGCGCGCCCGGCGCTCTGCCATGCTTGAATTTTATGCTTCTGCCATTCGGCGGCGCCTAACACCGCCACAGCTTCCTTCCTTAAGATAGCAATCTTCTGTTTCCCTGGCGGCCAACCGCCGCTCTTTCATGGTATGATTCTTCTGCCCAAATTGCAACAATAAGGGATCAGGCGATCGGTGTTGTCCGACTCTGCCTGATCCCTTGTTACCGATACTGTACTGCGTTATTAATTAGATTGTTCTGCCCGGATTAATCGGCGTATTTGTCCTCTTCGCTCCAGGAATACATCTTGCGCAGCTCTTTACCAACGGATTCCAGCTGATGCTCGGACTCAATGCGGCGCATCGCGCCAAAGTGCGCACGGCCATTCTTATTCTCCGCGATCCATTTGCCAGCAAAGGTGCCGTCCTGAATCTCAGAAAGGATCTGTTTCATTTCTTTCTTCGTGTCGTCCGTAATCAGGCGCTTGCCGGATTCGTAATCGCCGAACTCCGCGGTATCAGAAATGGAGTATCTCATCAGCTCAAAACCGCCCTTGTAGATCAGATCGACGATCAGCTTCATCTCGTGAATGCACTCAAAGTATGCGTTTTCAGGAGCATAGCCCGCTTCTACCAGCGTTTCAAAGCCGGCCTTCATCAGAGCGCAGACGCCGCCGCACAGAACCACCTGCTCGCCGAACAGGTCTGTTTCAGTTTCCACACGGAAGGTGGTCTCCATCACAGCCGCACGCGCGCCGCCGATGCCCGCACCGTAAGCCAATGCTACATCAAGCGCATGGCCGGTGTAATCCTGCTCAACCGCTACGAGGCAGGGAACACCCTTGCCCTCCTGGAATTCGCTGCGAACGGTGTGTCCGGGGCCCTTCGGGGCGATCATGAACACATCCACAAACTTGGGGGGCTTGATCTGACCAAAATGAATGTTGAAGCCATGGGCAAACGCAATGGCCTTGCCATCGGTCAGGTTCGGCTCAATGTCCTTCTTGTACATCTCTGCCTGACGCTCATCGGGGATCAGAATCATGATAATGTCAGCAGCCTTGGTAGCCTCCGGTACGGTTAGAACCTTCAGGCCCGCCTTCTTTGCGCGCTCTGCGCTCTTGCTGCCCTCATAAAGGCCTACTACAACATCGACTCCACTGTCATGCAGGTTCAAAGCATGGGCATGGCCCTGGCTGCCATAGCCAATAATCGCTACGGTTTTCCCCTTGAGTACGTTGATATCGCAATCGGCTTCATAATAAATCTTCGGCATAACATGTTCCTCCTTCAGCAGGTATAAAATTTATAAGACAGAGTTCAAGTTTCGTTTGCCAAGTCCGCTCAAACGCTCTGTTTTCTGGTTACCTGGGGCCCCTGCTCCAGTGCGACTGTGCCCGTGCGGGCGATTTCCTTAATACCGTAGGGCTTCAGCAGCGTCAGCATGGTTTCTATTTTTTCAGCGGTATCCGCAAACTGAATCGTCAGCGAAGTAAGGGATACATCCACCACGCGCGCGTGGAACAGCTCCGCAATCTGAATGATTTCGGGGCGGTACTGCGGCGTGCAGCTCACTTTAATCAGCGCCAGCTCGCAGCTGATGAACGGGCCGGTGTCGTCGAGGCGCTTGACCTTAATGACGGGGATCAGCTTGTTGAGCTGCTTTTCCACCTGTTCCATCACATATTCGTCGCCGTTGACGACGATCGTCATGCGGGAAATGGCGGGGTCCTCCGTCACGCCCACGGCCAGGCTGTCAATGTTGAACGCGCGGCGGGAAAACAGGCCTGAAACCTTAGACAGAACGCCGGGCTGGTTCTCTACCAGAACTGAGAGAGTATATTTCATTTCGGCTCCCTCCCTTTCAAATCGACGGCAAGGTCGGATCAACCTTGCAGACAAGCAGATACGGCTTATTGGATGCCAGCATTTTCCTGGCCAGCTCTTCCGCCTCGGGATTGTTCTCCGCCTGAGCGGATTCGATTCCGTAGGCCCTGGCCAGCGCCACGAAATCGGGGTTACCGTGCAGCTCGGTGGCCATATGCCTTCCCCCGTACTGCTTATCCTGAATCTCGCGCACCATGCCAAGGTGCTCGTTGACCATAACGATGATCTTGACGCCAACGCCGCTCTGCATGATCGTGCCGAGCTCGCACATCGACATCTGGAACGAGCCGTCACCGCAAACCGCCACAACCTGACGGCGGGGCTTTGCCAGCTTTGCGCCGATAGCCGCCGGGATCGAATACCCCATGGTGCCGAGGCCGCCGGACGTTAAAAAGCGCCCTTCCTTTACATTGAAGTTGTTGACGGACCAGATTTGGTTCTGGCCAACATCCGCAACCAGAATCGCGTCGTCTTTCATCATCGAAGAGAGCATGCGCATGAATGAGCGCGGCTCCACATAATCCTGAGAAGGCTCCCCATGCGGTACATCCGCCTGCCGCAGCTCCTGAACCCGGTTCAGCCACTCCTGCGGCGCCGCGTTGCTCACCTTATCTGCCAGGCTGTTCAGCACAAGGCGGATATCTCCAACGATCGGGATATGCGCGGTAATATTCTTGCCGATCTCCGCGGGATCCACATCAATGTGGATGATCTGCGACTTGCTGCCCAGCATTTCGGGGGCGATAATCGCGCGGTCGCCCACTCTGGCGCCGCAGAGAATGACCACATCGGCAGAGAGCAGCGCCTGATTGGCGCTTTTCTTGCCGTGCGAGCCGACCATTCCCAGGTAAGAATCGCTGTCCAGCGGAACCACGCCGATGCCCATCATGGTAGAAACCACAGGGATTCCCGTTTTCTCCACCAGGCCCATCAGCTCTTTTCTGGCGCCCGCCAGCACCACGCCGCCGCCGCAGCAAATCAGCGGCCTCTGCGCTCCGGCAAGCGCCTCGACAGCGCGCTTGATCTGCAGGGCATGTCCCTGCGTGCGGGGCTTATATCCGATAATATCCGCGTGCTGCGGGTATTTGAACTCTTTGATCTGGTTTTGCTGCACGTCTACCGGCACATCGATCAACACCGGGCCCGGGCGGCCTGTGGAAGCAATATGGAACGCCTCCTTAAACACGCGCGGCAGATCGGCAGTGTCCTTTACCAAATAGCTGTGCTTCGTGAACGGCTCGCAGGCGCCGGTAATATCGGCCTCCTGAAACACATCACGGCCGAGCAGCTCGGAACGAACCTGCCCGGTGATGGCGATCAGAGGCACCGAATCCATATAGGCGGTCGCGATGCCCGTAATCAGGTTCGTCGCACCGGGGCCGGAGGTAGCGATACACACCCCGGGCTTTCCGCTCGAACGCGCATAGCCGCTTGCCGCATGACCGGCGTTTTGCTCCTGCCGAACCAGAACGTGCTGGATGGAGGACTGTGATAGCTGATCATAAAAAGGACAGATCGCCGCGCCCGGATAGCCGAACGTTAGGACGACCCCTTCCTGCTCCAGGCATTTCACCATGATTTCCGCTCCGCTGATCATCGTACTCCACCTTCCCACTTGTAATATTGATTTGATACGGATTCTCGATAAAACCAAGAATCGCGATTGTTCTGCGAAATGCCGCTTCAAAAAAAGATAAAATTATCCGGCTCTTTTCCATCCGCCTTCGGAGCGAAAAGAAGCCGCCATCTTAAAAGAGCATTCACTTTGAATTACTTTTTATTATAGTATGATACTTTAAATCAGTCAACTGAAAAAGCGGTGTGCCGCCTCCCAAAGGAACACGGCGCACCGCCTTACTTTTGTGCAATTTTGCTTATGCTGCCGCAAGCGCAAAGCGCTGCTGCGGTCTCTTGATCCATATGGCGGTAAACAGCCGCTTGCGGTTTATTTTACCAGAGATTTCAATGTTTCAATCTGAGCGGGAGTCAAATCGAGAATATCGCTGTTCTCCATGCCGGTGGAAACATCCTCAATCAGGATCATCTTGGTGTCCTTCTGGGTCACGGTGTTGTGCCACAGGGACTGAGGGATATTGTAAACCTTGAACGGCTCCATTTCCAGCGCTTCCATCTTCAGCTCGCCATCAGTCTCTTCTGCACTGATCAGGGTGCAGCGGCCGCTGAGCAGCACAAACAACTCGTCGGTCTTGTTGTGGCGCTCCAGGCAATCGAGGCCGGTAATGTCGTTTGCGGGCTTCCAGTTCTTAATGCCGACAGTCCACTTCTCATTCTCGTAGACTCTCTGCATTCCTTCGCCGTTCATCTCAAAGCTTTGAATTTTCATGGTTTTGTCTCCCTCTTATTTCAGCAGTACCTTGGCTTTTGCCACAATATTCTCCGGGGTCAGGCCGTAAATGCGGAACAGGTCTGCCGGCTTGCCGGACTTACCGAACTTATCCATTACGCCCACGCGATCGAACTTCGCGCTGGATTTGCCCGCCAGAGCTTCCGCAACAGCAGAGCCGAGGCCGCCGATGATGGAATGCTCTTCCACAGAAACCATGGCGCCGCACTTCTCAGCCATCTTGAGGATCGTTTCATCATCAAAGGGTTTGATGGTGTGAACGTTCACAACCGCAGCACTGATGCCGTCAGCCGCCAGCAGTTCGGCAGCCTTCAGCGCCTCGGGAACCATCAGGCCGGTGGCAACCAGGCATACGTCGGTGCCGTCCTTCATGATGTTGGCCTTGCCGGGGATGAAGGGAGTATCTTCTTCGGTAATCACGTCGCACACAGGGCGCGCCACGCGGATATAAACAGGGCCGTTGATCTCTGCCGCAGCAAAGACAGCCTTCTTGGTTTCAATCGGATCACAGGGAACAAAAATGGTCATGTTCGGAACAACGCGCATCAGCGCCAGGTCCTCAATGGACTGGTGGCTGCCACCGTCCTCACCGACACACAGGCCGGAATGAGAGAGGCCGAATTTCACGTTGGCGTTTACATACGCAACTCCATTGCGAATCTGTTCGTATGCGCGTCCGGTGCCGAACAGCGCAAAGGTGCTGGCAAAGGGGATCAGACCGGAATGTGCAAAGCCCGCTGCCGCACAGACGAGGTTTGCCTCCGCAATACCGAAGTTGAAAAAGCGGTCCGGGTATGCATCCATGAACATGCTGCTCATGGTAGCGTGGGCCAGGTCGGCGTCCATCGCGACTACCTTATCGTTCTTCGCGCCAAGCTCTACCAGAGCCTCGCCGTATGCTACTCTTAAAGATTTTTTCTCAGCCATCGATCTCTACCCCCAGTTCCTTCATTGCCGCCGCGAAATCATCCTTAGACATCGGCTTGCCGTGCCATCCGTGGTTATCCTCCATAAAGGAAATCCCATGGCCCTTGTGGGTATGGCAGCAAATAAACTTGGGCTTGCCGACGACCGGCTTCTTGATCGCTTCAGTAATCGCGTCGATATCGTGTCCGTCCACTTCCAGGCATTCAAAACCGAATGCGCGGAACTTTTCAATCGGGTCGCCAACGCTCATGACCTGATCGTTGCTGCCGTCAATCTGAAGATGGTTAAAGTCGAGAAGTACCGTGAAGTTGTCGAGCTTGTAATGAGCCGCGGACATCGCCGCCTCCCATACCAGGCCCTCCTGCATTTCGCCGTCACCGATCAGGGCGTAAACCTTGTAATCTGCCTTCTTGTATTTTGCCGCAATCGCCATACCGCCGGCAATTGAAATTCCCTGGCCCAAAGAGCCGGTGTTACAGTCAACGCCCGGGGTTTTGGTCATATCGGGGTGCCCCTGCAGGTGAGAATCCGCCTGACGCAGATGCTGGAGATCTTCCTTCGGGAAGAAACCCTTGTCCGCCAGAACCGCGTACAGAGTGGGGCAGGCATGACCCTTGCTCATTACGAAACGGTCGCGGTCTTCCATGTGCGGGTTTTTGGGGTCGTACTTCATTACATTTTCGTACAACGCCAACAGGATCTCTACGCACGACAGGGATCCGCCGGGATGGCCCGACTGGCAGGCATAGAGCGATTTTAAAATATCGGCTCTAATCTGCTTGGCTTTTGCGTTCAGTTCGCTGTTCATTTCGATTACTCCTTTACAATTAACCCTTCACGGCCCCCGCGGTCAGGCCTTCCACCAAACGCTTCTGCGCGAAGAAGAACATGATGCAGACGGGGATGATCGTTATGATTCCGCCGGCCGTCAGAAGATCCCACTGGACCCCCAGCTGGCCGATCAGATTTTTCAGAGCCACAGGAATTGTGCGGTTCCGCTCGTTGGTGAACATCACGGCGAAAGTGTACTCATTCCAGGAGGTCATGAAGATGTACACACCCGTAGCGACAAGACAGGGCACCAGCACGGGGAAAATAATGCGTGTAAATGCCTGCGCCCGGTTGCAGCCGTCTACCATGGCGGCTTCCTCCAAAGACAAGGGCAGGTCATTGATAAAGCCGTTCAAAAGCCATACCGAAAACGGAATGGTGAACGTGGCATAAGAAAGCACCAGAGAAAGGGGAGTGTACAGAAGGCCCATACTACGCATAATAGCATAAAGAGGGATCAACAGCAAGACCGTAGGGAACATGTTATTGGTTAAAAACAGAACCATAAATGCTTTTCGGCCGGCAAAACGAAAACGCGAAAAAGAGTACGACGCCAGCATCGAAACGGTCAGGGTAATCAGTGTGGTGATGATCGCCACCACAAAGCTGTTGCCCATAGGCTTTAAAAAGTTAAAATCCACAAAAAGCTTTCTGTAGGATTCAAATGTCAGGTTATGGGGCCAGTAGGTGACCACGCTGCCGTACAGCTCTGCTTCCGGCTTAATGGAGGTAACGAAGGTCCAGTAAAACGGGAAGAGCAGAAACAGCAGGATCACAAACAGAGGCAGGTACAGCAACAGGAAATTCTGCATCGGTGTTCTTTTATGCTGCATAACATTACGCCTCCTGATTCGCAAACATACTTTTCAGATACGGAATCGCCACCAGCAGCAGCAGGAATGTGAGCAGGAGCGACATGGTCGACGAATAGCCCAGGTTCAGGGCGTTCGCTTTGTTGAATACATAAACGCTCAGCGTCTGCGAAGCGTAAGCAGGTCCGCCGCCCGTCATGTTGAAGATCACGTCCACCGAGTTTGCCACCCAGATAATGCGCAGCAGCGTGGTGACGAAGATCGTGTTTTTAATCGCGGGAATCGTGATGCGGAACAGCTTCTGGAATCCCGTGGCGCCGTCGATGTCGGCCGCCTCGTACAGCTCACCGGGCACGCCCTGCAAGCCTGCCAGAAGCATCAGGGCAAAGAACGGGATGCCCTGCCAGATGATCGTGAGAATGACAGACGGCATAACCGTCGATTCCTGCGCGAGGAACGGAACCGGCGCGGAGATCAGTCCGACCTTCATCAGCAGGTCGTTGAGCACGCCGTAGCTGCCGTCGTAAATCCAGCGCCACATCAAACCGATGAGAACGCCGGGGGTAACCCAGGGGATCAAGCTTACCGCGCGCACAACACCGCGGCCATGAAAGCCCTTATTCAAAAGATTCGCCAGAATAAAGCCAAAAACAAACTGGAAGCCTACACCGAAAACAACCCACAGGATTGTCCTCCAAAGGGATGCCCAGAACAGCTTATCCTGCAGCACATCAATGTAATTGGTCAGCCCAACAAAACCGATATCACTCGGCCTTCTTAAATCGTAACTTTGAAAGCTCATTAAAACCGCGTTGAGCGCAGGGAATAAAACAACCGCGATAATAATCAGCACCGCAGGCGTGATCAGCAAATACGGCCAGATATTCATCTTTTTACGCTGCACTGTATCTTCACCTCTTCGAAAGAATGGGGCCGCGGCCGTGCTTCCGCCCGACCGCAGCCCGCGTAGCCCATGTCTTCAGATCTTATTTTTTGCCGTACAGGCCTTCCTGCAGGGTCTTCATGGCGTCAGCAGCAGTCTCTTTGCCGGTCAGGGCAGAAGCGACTGTGTTCGGCCAAATCGTGCTGATCCACTCGGTGGTGGTGTCTTTGATCGGGATAATGCCCGCGTAAGACTGACCAGCGATGGAGGCCTTCATGAATTTGTTGTCCTTGAAGTCAGGCAGAGCCTGTACTGTTTTGCTCACAGGCATGTTGCCGGTGATTTTGCACCATTTCTCCTGGCCTTCGCCGGCTGCCAGATAAGAGACCCACTCAAAAGCAGCTTCCTTGTTCTTGCAGGCCTCGAAGATAACGTTCTCGGTGTCGCCCATGGAGGTCCACTGGCCTTTGCCTGCGGGGAACGGGAACGCGTCAACGTCGTCGCCGAAGGTCTCTACCATGCCGGCAGAAGAACCAACGTGGTGAATGGTCATAGCGGTTTTGCCGGATTTGAAGTTTGCGATGATCTCGTTAAAGCCGTCCTGTGTCGCCGTGGGCGGTACATAGCCGTTCTTGTACAGATCGATGAAATCCTGCATACCCTGAACAGACTCGGGGGTGGTCATGTCTTCAAAGCTGCCGCCGCGGCCATAGATGAAGCTGCCCCAGGGTTCCTGGCCGCCCTTCGCGCCGCGCATGCCAAAGCCGTAAACATCGGTTTTGCCGTCACCGTTGGTGTCCAGGGTGGTCTTCTTGATCGCCTCAAGGAATTCCTCATAGGTCTTCGGAACCTCTACGCCGGCCTGCTTGAAGATGGACGGACGATAGTACACATACAGAACCTGAATGTTCCAGGGCATGACATACATTTCGTCCTTGCCGCCGGCCTGCTTCATAATGTCGTAAATGTTCTGGTCGATGTCGTCCTTCTTGTCCCACTTCGAAACATAGCTGTCGAGGCTGGCCAGCAGGTTGTTGGCGGTGAACAGCGGGGTGGAAGTCAGCTTCCATGCCGCGGTGTCGGGGCCGCCGCCGCCCATAACGGCATTGAACAGATTCTCACTGTACGCGCCGCCGTCCCAGGGATATTCCTCGGCTTTCACTGTGATGTTGCTCTTGTTGGACTTGTTGAAATCTTCCACAATTTCCTTCATTTTAGCGGAGTAGTCGGAGCTGTCTGCCCAGTACCAATGGGTAATGGTAACCGGTTCGCCGCTGGCCGCCTGAGATTCCGCCGCGCTGGATGCGGTTCCGGGCTGTTTGGCGCAGCCGGCAAACGATGTGACTGCCATTGCGAGCGCCAGGGTAAGTGCCAGTACTTTTTTCCTTTTCACTTTCATTCCTCCTAGTATTTAAGCTGAGAATCGTCCATGGCCTGCAAAATATGCCGCCGTGCCTCCTCCGCCGCGACATCCGGATTTTTATCCCGGATTGCCTCGAAAATGCGGATATGAGCAGCGATGGCCCGCTGATGCGTGCCAGGAACATTCATCGTTTCGAGATAACCCTCCCGAATCGATTCACAGATTAAAGGCAGAATGCGCTTTAATACGTCATTCTGCGTGCACTCCGCCACAGCCGTATGAAAATCCACGTCGCGGGAAGGGTACTCGAGCCCATTGATGCGCTCCGCGGTTTCCATCTCTTCAATTGCCTGGCCGAGCCTATAAAGATTCTCGCTGGTGGCCCTTTGCGCCGCCAGCCTCGCGATTTGCGGTTCTATCAGAAGTCTGCTTTCCAGCAGGTTTTGAAGCAGTTTATTCGGATTTGCAAAATGCAGCCCCAAAGGGTCGCTTTTGAGTCCGGGGCTTTCCGTAATAAAAGTGCCTCTCCCCCTGTGAATTTCAACAATATTATCGGCGATCAACAGCTTGACCGCTTCACGCACAGTAGAGCGCCCCACGCCGAACATGACCGCCAGCTCTCCCTCACTTGGAAGACGATCGCCGGGCTTCAGATTTTTTTCCACAATCATTTCCTTCAATTTTTTGGAAATCAAGAGGGGAAGTTCTCTGGTCCCAAACAAAATTTGACTCATGTCCACACTCCTCGGTTTTTGCTGCGCTGCGCATTCTGTCCCTCCCGGACGAAAGCTGCGTTTCATCAGGTTTTTTGTGCAAATACACAAATTTGACGATTTGATTATACCAAACTCAAAATCGAATTTCAAGACTTTTTATAATTATATTTATTTTTTGGACATTAAATTATCAAACAGTACTAAAAATCCACCAAACGTCATGTGACGTCTGACGACTGACATCCGATTAGATTTTGGCACTACCACCTGATTTATCCGCGAAATTCACATGTTCCAAGCACACCTATTCTACTGTTTTCGCTATTTTTCATCCGCACTCGCGTTTTCTTTTCACCTCCGTTCTTTATTGTCTGCAAGCAGTTTAAAAACATACAGACGGTATTTTCTTACGTCAGTCTGATGAAAAATACAAAGCAGAGAAAAATCGTGCAGGATCAGGCGGCAAACAAAACGAAAAATCCCGCTTGTTTATGAAATTGAACTTTGCGGGCCAACGCTGAAAGTAAAATTGTTTCATCATTTATTTAGAAAACCTTTTGCGGCTGCGCAGCTTTTCCAACAGCCCGCGGCGTATTTTGCCGCCCAGCGGCAGACAGGCGCTCTTTCGCTTGACTTTGCAGGTTCCCACGATATAGAATAAGAGCAGAAATTGCACAAAACGAAAACTGGAGCGTGAAAACAGAAAGGGTGTTCATTTTGGAAAGTTTCGTGTATCAGGTCCCTACCAAAGTCATTTTCGGAAAAGACGCAGAGCTTCAGATCGCACCGGAAGCCGCAGCCCGCGGTGTGAAACGGACTCTTTTGGTATACGGCGGCGGCAGCGTTGTCAAAAACGGACTGCTGGCCCGGATGGAAGAGTCCCTGGCGAAATCCGGGATCGAGGTGCAGACCCTGGGCGGCGTACAGCCGAACCCCAGGCTTCAGCTGGCCCGAAAAGGCGTGCAGCAGGCACTGGCATTCGGCGCAGAGCTGATTCTGGCTGTAGGCGGCGGCAGTGTAATCGATACCGCGAAGGCCATCGCGATCGGCACGGCGAATCCTGATACGGACATTTGGGAATTCTGGCTGCGCCATCAAACCGTAACAAAAGCCCTGCCGGTAGCTGTAGTGCTCACCATTTCTGCAGCAGGCAGCGAAACGAGCGATTCCGCTGTTCTCACCGATGATGAAACCAACAATAAGCGCGGGCTGAACAGCCCGTTCAACCGTCCGGCGTTTTCGGCGCTGAACCCCGAGCTGACCATGACCCTGCCCAAATTCCAGATCACCTGCGGCACGGTGGACATCATGATGCACACGATGGATCGCTACTTCAATCCGGTCATGACCAACCAGGTGACAGACGAGCTGGCCGAGGCCCTGCTGCGGGTGGTCATTCGCAACGGCCCCGTCGCGCTCGCAAATCCGCACGATTACAACGCTATGAGTGAGCTGATGTGGGCGGGCAGTCTCTCCCACAATGAGCTGACCGGGCTAGGCGCGCGGAAGGACTTTGCTCCTCACCAGCTGGGCCATGAGCTGAGCGGCAAGTTCGATGTGGCGCACGGCGCGTCGCTCTCCGCGATCTGGAGCTCGTGGGCAACGTACACCCGCACCACAAATCCCGAGCGCTTTGCCCGCTTCGGCAAAAACGTGTGGGGTCTGACCGGCAGTGATACGGAGGAGCTCTCGAAAGCCGCGATCGAAGCGGCCGACCGTTATTTCCGTTCGCTCGACATGCCCACCAACTTCACCGAGCTGGGCATCGGCGTGCAGACGGAAGAGGTCATTGAAGAACTGGCCTGGCGCTGCTCTTTCCAGGATACCCGCACCATCGGCACCTTCCAGAAACTGAACCGCCAGGATATGGCGGAAATTTACCGTTTGGCAAATCGATGACCATCTGACCGAGAAGGAGAAGCTTTATGAAATCTACTTTTCTGCATTTCAATTTCAATGTGTTCGACCTGGAAAAAAGCCTGGCTTTTTACAGCAAGGCGCTGGGCCTAACAGAAAAACGCCGCAAAACAGCGGCAGACGGCTCGTTCATCCTCGTGTATCTTACGGACAGTTCCACCGATTTCGAACTGGAGCTGACCTGGATGCGCGACCGCAAGGAACCGTATAACCTGGGCGACAACGAGATTCATCTGGCCGTGCGCGTGCCGGATAAACAGGAAGCCTACGAGCTGCACAAAAGCATGGGCTGCATCTGCTATGAGAACCACGAAATGGATTTGTACTTCATCAACGATCCCGACGGATATTGGATCGAAATTCTCGACCGCTGATTCCGCACCCGCAAAACAAGCGACCCCCGCCGGCTGAGCCGGCGGGGGTTTTCTCTCTACTGAATAATCCCGTACTTTTTCATGCGGTACTGCAGGCTTTGGCGGCGCAGGCCAAGGCAGTCGGCAGCACGCGTAATATTGCCGCCGTAATATTCCAGAACCGCTTTCAGCACCTGGCTTTCATAGGAATCCATCGTGTACTGCAGATCGTGGTGCAGCCAGCTTTCCTCCTGATGCTCCCCAGCAGAAAGAATCTGCGGCTTCTGAATGTCCTGCAGGTAGCGCGGCAGATGGGCGACCCCGATCACCGGGCCGTCTACAACATTCAGGGTAAAATCCAGGACATTATAAAGCTCACGTACATTTCCCGGCCAGCCGTACTGAGAAAACAGCGCGATCACATCCGGGCCGATGCTCTGAATGGATTTTGCGTATTTATAGGACTTTGCCGAGATATATTCCTCCGCCAGCTGCGGGATGTCCTCCGGATGCTCCCGCAGCGGCGGCAGATCAATCGTCACGGTAGACAAGCGATAGTACAGGTCCTTGCGCAGAACATTGTCCTTCAGCAATTGTGCGGGAGGCTCGTTGCACGACGAGATAAAACGGATGTCCGTCTTTTTATCCTGGCTGCCGCCGATCCGGCGGAAGGTGCCCTCCTGAATCACGCGCAGCAGCTTCGACTGCATCGTAAGACTCATGGAATTCAGCTCGTCGAGGAACAGCGTGCCGCCGTCGGCTTCCTCCAGCAGGCCGACGGAGTTGGTGCTCCCCGTAAAGGCGCCCTTCTGGGTTCCGAAAAAGACCCCCTCAATCAGCGTGTCGGGGATCGCGGCACAGTTGATGGCCACGAATTTTTTATCCTTTCTCAAGCTGAACCTGTGAATGCTCTGGGCGAAAACCTCTTTTCCAGTTCCGGTCTCCCCTACCAGCAGTACGCTGCTGTTCTGAACCGCCACTCGTTTGGCAAGATTTACCGCATCAATTAACTTCTGCGAAGTGCCGATAATGTTACTGAAGGTGTACCCCGAAAACCTAGCAGGGGGCAGCTTTTCTCCCTGATCGGTCAGAGCGGCGCGTATTTTTTCCAGCCAGGCGATCTGGGCCTGAATCACTTCAAGATTCTGCTCAAAGACCACCACCCCCGCCAGTTCCTTGTTCTGGAAAATCGGGTACCCCGTGTTAACCGAGGCCACACCGCTGCCGGTCGTCGTCTTGAACGTATCGAAACGGTTCAGAACGGGTGCAGCCGTTCTCAGGCATGTCAGCACGGTGCTGATGGATTCGTCCAAATCATACATATCGAGCAAGTGCTTTCCCCGCACAGACAGGCTGTCGGGAATATCGGAAATCTTTCTGCTGTTTTCGTTGAGATACACCAGACAAGCATCCTTGTCATAAATCTGCACTCCGTCCGTCACCCTCTCCAGCGCGGACTGGTAGAGAAAATTGACATCCGTATGCTTTTTCAGGTAGTAGACCATACCGTGGCCCGAGTCCCAGCGAATAAAGTCAAAGAGCTCGCCGTTCCAGCTCAGCTCCCCCTGGTTCCGGCTGAAATCCGTCTGAGAAAACAAAACGGAGAACGGCTGGTGCAAAAACGACGACCATATATGCGCGCAGCTGCTCTTCGCCGCCATGTCCATCCATTCAAAAGATTGAATCCGCTTTTCCCGATCCAGAACAATGGCGACATCGGCCATATTCATAACTGGCACCTCCCCGGCTTTTCAGATGATGGAAAATCACTTTCCTCAAATCATAGCACAAGGCGTTCGGCTGGTCAATGAGTGCAAAATGGCTTGCCGAAGTGCCAAATAATTTGGCACTTATTCAGAAAACAGCCCGACAGTCACTTTTTTACTTTACCGTAAAAGCGGCCTAAACTGCGGATTTTTTCTGTATCATTCTGTTTTTTTCTGTATTTTTCACTTGGCACGGAATGTGCTACTATACCCATTGCTAGCAAAAAAGCCCTGTACCAAAAGCATGCGGATACGGTTCAGGGATCCACAGGTTATTTTGAAAAGGAGGAAAACAGAATGAAAGAAACCGAAACCAAGCAGAAAAAGCCTCTCAAACTGGGGGTTTTCATCCCCTCGTTCGTCATTACCGGCGGCGCAGCTATCCTTGGGCTGGTAAACAACGAGTGGCTGACATCGGCAACCTACACCGTTTTTGAATGGTCTTTGAGAAATTTCGCATGGCTCTACCAGATTGTCGCGATGTTCACCCTCATCATGATTGCCATTATGGCCTTTTCCCGAATCGGAAAAATCCGGTTTGGCGGCCCGAAGGCCAAGGCCAAATACTCCTTTGCGTCCTGGTTCGCCATGATACTTACCGCCGGCATCGCGACCGGCCTGATTACTTACGGGGCCAACGAGCCGCTGATCTATTTTGGGAACATATACGGCGAGCTCACCGCCTCGGGCATCGCGCCCGGCACGCCCGAAGCGGCGTTCTTTGCAATGGGCCGTGTGTTCTACAACTGGTCGTTTATCCCTTACGCCATGTATGCTCTTTCGGGAGTCATCATCGGGTATTTATACTATAACCGCGGGCAGGAGCTTTCCGTATCCGGCTCCCTCACTCCCCTGTTCGGGCCGAAGGTAACGCAGGGCCTCCCACGCAACGTGATCGACACCCTGTCTGTTCTGGCCATTGTTCTCGGGCTGGCCTCTTCCCTCGGCGCGGGACTCGCTCTGGTAGGCAGCGGCTTACAGTCGGCCTATGGCATCGCGCAGGGGCCCGTTCTCTGGTTCGCCCTCGCAGCGCTCATCACCGCCGCTTTTACCGTTTCTTCCGTTCAGGGCATTGACAAGGGAATCAAATGGCTGGCCGACCTGACCTCAAAAATCTTTTACGCTCTGGTCGCCGCCCTCATTCTCATCGGGCCGACTCTGTACATTCTGAACATGATGAACGTTGGCATGGGCTACTGGCTGGATCATTTCTGGTCCTGGGGCCTTGATCCCTACGTGATGGGCGGCGAAGCGCTGGTCACCTGGTGGACGATGTACGACTGGGCCATCTGGATCGCCTACGCGCCGCTGATGGGTATTTTCTTCGCCATGATCTCTTACGGCCGCACGATCCGCCAGTTCCTGGTCGTCAACTGGATCGCTCCCGCCGTTTTCAGCATCGTGTGGTTCAGCATCTGGGGCGCCACCGCCCTCGACTGGCAGACCTCCGGCGTTGCGGATATGGTTTCCATCATTCAGCAGAACGGAGCCGTAGCCGGAATATGGGAATTCTTAAAGCACATCCCGCTGAGCGCCGTATTTATCCCCATTGTCATTATCACGCTGATTGCAGAATACGCCAATACCGCCAACGGCATGGCAACTACGATTTCTTCCATCTGCACAAAGGGCTCGCGCCACGATGAAGAGCCGGCCACCTGGCTGAAAATTCTCTGGGGCGTCACCATCGGCCTGATTTCCGCGATCATGGTGGCATTCGGCGGCGGCGAGCAGGGCGTTGACGGCGTCAAATACCTTGCGGCCTGCGGCGGCTTTGCCGTTCTGTTCGTGTTTGTGCTTCAGGTAGCGTCTACGTTCAAGGTGTTCTTCCTGGATAAGGAAACGAAGAAGGATATTGTAGACAGTGAAGATTTAATCGAAGGAATCGAAGAAACCGAACAGGAAGCCGGAAAGGAGAAAGCCCGTGCAGAAGCCTTATCTTAAAAGCATCACGCTGGGACCCGATATTACGCTGGAGGATCTGGTCAGCGTGGCACGCCATGGAGCCAGGGTGGAATTTTCTGAGGACTACCGGGAGCGGGTCAACCGTTCCCGGGCCCTGGTGGAACAATGGGTAGACCAGAATCGCGTTATGTATGGTGTTACCACTGGCTTTGGGGCTCTGTGCACAAAAGCAATCTCTAAGGAAGAGACAGCCCAGCTGCAGCGCAACATTATCCTTTCGCATTCCACCTCCGTAGGCGAGCCGCTAAAGCAAGAGCAGGCGCGCGCGACCATGCTGATGGTTTTACAGAATCTGGGGCAGGGTTACAGCGGAGTGCGGCTGGCCGTACTGGAAAAATACCGCGAATTCCTCAACCGCAACCTTGTCCCGTGGATTCCCCGGGAGGGCTCGGTGGGCTATCTCTGCCCGGAGGCCCACATGGCGCTGGTGCTGATCGGCGAGGGCAAGGCCTATTTTGATGGCCGGCTGCTCCCGGGCGCCGAGGCGCTGGAGGAAGCCGGGATCGAGCCGATCGAGCTTTGCGCAAAGGAAGGTCTCGCACTGATTTCGGGAACAACCTCCGCCACCGCGCTGGCCGCGCTGGCCCTGTACGATCTGCTGGGCGCCGCCAAAGCGGCGGACGTGATCGCCGCCATTACCCTAGAGGCCTCGAAAGGGCTGATCCGAGCCTTCGATGACAGAGTGATGCGGGTTCGCCCGCACCCCCAGCAGAGCGAAACAGCCGCCAACATACGCGACATTCTTGCGGATTCCGAG
Source organism: Clostridium sp. MSTE9 (assembly GCF_000277625.1). Taxonomy (NCBI): domain Bacteria; kingdom Bacillati; phylum Bacillota; class Clostridia; order Eubacteriales; family Clostridiaceae; genus Clostridium; species Clostridium sp. MSTE9. The sequence goes on along the minus strand of NZ_AKFU01000001.1, from coordinate 5,194 downwards.
GTGATCGATCACTGCCGGAACGCCCGTATTCAGGATGCGCTTTCTCTTCGCTGTGTGCCGCAGCTGCATGGGGCCGCCAGAAAAACTCTGCTGGATGCCCGCAGGACCCTCGAGATCGAGATCAACTCCTGCTGCGACAACCCCATCATCTGGAGCGAACCGGGCGAGGAGGATGTGATTTCCGCCTGCAATCCCGATTCCTCCTACGTCGGCATCGAAATGGACAGTGCCTGCATCGCGGCAACGTGTCTTGCCAAGATGTCGGAACGCCGCAATAACCGTATGATCGACGAAACGCTGTCCGGCAACCCGTGGTTCCTGATTAAAAATCCGGGCCTCAATTCCGGGCTGATGATTCCCCAGTACACGCAGGCGGGTCTTTTGGGCGATATGAGGATGCTCTCTACCCCCTCCACGATCGACAACACCTCCACCTGCGGCAATCAGGAGGATTACGTGGCGATGGGCTACAACGCCGCGAAGAAATCGGTTCAAATTGCCGAAAAGCTGGAATACATCCTGGCGATCGAGCTGCTTTCCGCGTATGAGTCGCAGGTATTTCTCGATCCATCCCTTGCGCGCAGCCCTGTAACAGCAAAGATACTGGCCGAGATCGGCCAACATGTCCCTACCATCGAACAAGATGTCTTTTTACACCCGCATATTGAATTCTTGCGAAATTTCATCCATTCCGGAAGATTGGCTGAAATCGCCGAACAGGCCATCGGGAGGTCTTTATTATGAAAAAACAGGCTCAAGAAATCGTAAAAATGGATTTGGCAAAAATCTTTTTCACGCCGCCCAACACCAAAAAAGAAAGAATTATTTTGATTTTGATGATGGTGATCACTTTTATGATTTTCTTCGGCCCGATTTGTTTTTCAGATATTCCCCCGCTTCGGGCCGTTCTGCTCGCCTGTATGCCTACGCTCTCCGTCTCTTGGGGAGTGATGATTTTACTGCGTGCACGATTCCGAAAAAAAGATTTTTGCAAATAGCGTCCCGTTTTCACAACAATGCAGCAAACAATCAATAGACTGCCGAAAATCGTGCAAGGCAAGACGGCCAGCTCGTCAATGAGGGAGCATACTTGCCGTATGGGCCCGATATTGCAGATGCAACCAACGCAGCCGCAAAAGGATACCCTCCTTTTGCGGCTGCACGACTTTTTCGACAAATTGAGCGCACCCGCCGGAAAAATCGGCGGGTGCGCTTTCTTTTTTCCGCACGGCCTTCCGCTTCCAATCATTTCTTCTCATTATCATGAAGATTTTACTTGAACCTGATTTGAATGAAACGATGTCTTGTTATCATCTAAGTGGAGGTGAGAACGTGAATACAACGAACCATTTACTGATCGGCAAAATCACGTACGATTATTTTGAGAGAAGTTTAAGTGTTCGATTGAATGAGTCCCGGTTTCTGTGGGGCAATATCGCACCCGATTATGACCTGAGCCTGCTGCGCGCGGTGCACACCAGGGAGAACTATTGGGAAACAGCCGCGGAAATGCTCCGGCAGCTTTCTCACAGAGAAAGGGGCGTCCCGCCGCCAAGCACCCGCCGGTTCAGCGTCCGGCTCGGCATCGTCTGTCACTTTCTGGCGGATTTTTTCTGTTATGCACACACGCCGAATTTTCACGGCGGGTTGGCAAAACATATCGCACACGAGCGGCGGCTTGAGCTGTATTGCCGCAATCACTATCCCGCTCTGCAGAGAGCGGACTTTCCACAGCTTCCACTTCAAAGCGACGCCGCGGAGCAGGCCATCGGAATCATAGAACAGCTCAATGATGATTTTCAGTCAAAGCCGCACAGCTTCGAGTCAGAAATTCTGGGCGCACTTGCGGCCTGCAGCCTTGCCGGGCAGGCCGCCCTCTACAGCCTCGGCGACAGCAAGTACGAGCCCTTTGCCCTGTACAGCATGGATGAGATTAGGGAGGTATCAAACCGCATATGAAAATTGCTATTTTTACAGACACCTTCACTCCGCAGATCAATGGCGTGACCAACACGCTGACCAAGCTGTGCGGATATTTTTCCGAGCACCAGATCGATTATCTGATTTTTGCGCCCGATTACGGCGAGCCGTCGGCATATGAATCCCATGTGATCCGCTTTAAGGGGGTTCACCCGATTTTTTATCCGCAGTGCTGTCTGGCTTTCCCGGTTTTTGCAGAGATCAAAGAGCAGCTTCAGGCATTCGGGCCGGACATCATCCATGTGGTAACGGAATTCGGGATCGGCTATGCGGGGCTCAAGGCCGCTCGAAAGCTGGGCATTCCATTCATCACGTCGTACCACACCAACATAGATCAATACCTGAATTTTTACCATATGCCGCATCTGGTAAAGCCCGTCGGCTCCTATATGAGATGGTTCCACAGCTTCGCCCGGCTCACGCTCTGCCCGTCTGAGGATACCAGGCGGCGCCTTTCTGCCCAGGGCTTTGAACACCTGGGGATCTGGTCCCGCGGGGTCGACATCTCGCAGTTTTCTCCCGGTAAGCGCAAAGGGTCTCTCCGGCAATCGCTGGGGGGAGAAAACCGCCTGATCTTTCTGTACGCGGGCCGGATTTCCGCCGAAAAGGGTCTGGATACCCTGATGGAAAGCATCCGCATCGTAAATAAAAAGTATTCTGACCGCGTTTTGTTTGTCTTTGCCGGCGACGGCCCCTATCTTGACGCGCTGCAGAAGCAGGCCCTTCCCAATACGGTCTTTACCGGCTTCCTCACGGGCGAAGCGCTGGCAGAGCTTTATGCCAGCAGCGATGTGTTCGTGTTCCCGTCGGGCACGGAAACCTTCGGCAATGTGGTGCTGGAGGCAATGGCGAGCGGATTGCCCGTGATTTGCGCCGACGAGGGCGGAGTCACCGATTTTACCGTCCACAGGATCAACGCCTCTGTTTTCCGGTGCGGGAGCGCCGACAGCCTGGCCGAAGAAATGACCGGGATGATCGAAAATGAAACGCTGCGCCTGCGTCTTGGCAGCACCTCTGTGTCTACCGCGCACTCCAGAAGCTGGGAAAGCATCCTCGGCAAGCTGATGCAGCAGTACGAGTCGGTTCTGGAAGCTGCCCGCAGCGAGAGCAAGCCTTTGAAAATCGTCATTTTCGGAACCGGATATGTAGGGCTCGTTACGGGCGTCTGTCTGGCAAACGCAGGGCTTGAGGTCATTTGCCTGGATTCCGATCAGAGTAAAATCCGGCTTCTGGAGTCCGGCACCCCCACGATTCTGGAGGGTGGGGTCGCGGAGCTGATGGAGAAAAACGCCGAAAGGCTTCAATACACAACCGAGCAGGAAGCCGCCTGCGCGCAGGCCGACGTGATCTTCATCTGTGTGGGAACCCCGGAGCGCGGAGACGGATCGGTTAATCTGAATGACGTCTACCGCGCCATCGACCAGATTGCCGCCAGCATCCGGCGCGACTGCGTGGTCGTGGTAAAGTCCACCGTGCCGATCGGAACCGTCGATCAGCTGGAACAGCGGCTTCGCCTGAAAGCGCCGGCAGGCATCACCGCAGACGTGGTTTCCAATCCGGAATTTCTGGCGCAGGGAACAGCCGTACATGATTTCATGGAGGCCGAGCGCATCGTGATCGGAGCGGAGTCGGAGCGCGCGGCCCGCATCCTTTTAAAAATATATAAGTCCTTTCCTACGAAAAAAATCGTTACCGACCGCCGAAGCGCAGAGATGGTGAAATACGCGTCGAATAACTTTCTGGCGCTGAAGCTTTCCTACATCAATGAAATCGCAAACCTGTGTGAGCTGATCAACGCCGACATCGAAACCGTAGCTTACGCGATGGGACTGGACCGCCGCATCGGGGGGAATTTCCTGAAAGCCGGCATCGGCTACGGCGGCTCCTGCTTCCCAAAGGACACAAAGGCGCTGCACTGGATGGCAAAATTTCATGATTATGAGATCAAGACCGTGAAAGCAGCCATAGAAGTCAACGAAAGCCAGCGCTTGCGCCTGATTCAAAAGGCCAGAAAGCACTATCAGGATTTTGGTGGCCTTGTCGTCGCGGTTCTGGGCCTGTCCTTCAAACCCAATACCGACGATCTGAGAGAGGCCCCGTCCGTGCAGAGCATCCGGATTCTTTTGAACGAGGGCGCCCGTGTGTACGTATGGGACCCCTCCGGGTATGATAAATTCAGGCAGCTTTTCGATAACGAAGCCACCTGCTGCGAAAGCATTGACGAGGCCGTTCTGGGCGCCGACCTGTGCCTGATTATGACAGAGTGGCAGGAAATCCTCGATTATGACCCGAGCCGTTACGCCATGCTCATGCGCCGCCCGGTCGTACTGGACGGGCGCAACTGCTACGATCTGCAAACGATGAATTCTATCTCCTGCACTTATGAATCCATCGGGCGCGGCGCCGGCCCCGTTCGGCGTGCAAAACTGCCTCGGCGCGCAAAACTGCTCAGCCGCGTCAAACAGCCTGAAGGGCTCATTCAGGCTTGACCTGCTGGCAAAGCCCTGCTCCTCAGACAGGAGCAGGGCTTTTTTCCATTTGCAGGAAGTCTTTTGTTCACAGGTGAGAGAGCATGTTTTCGGCTTGCTTTTCGTATTGGGGAAAGCCGACTTTTTTTATGGTCTGCTTTGAAAGAGTAAATTCATTCTGAGGGTGCCCACGCACGGAAATTCTTCTTGCGTAGGGCTTGCCCCTTGTGCCGAAACGGACTTGCTTTTTTGTTGCTTTATGCTTTTGATTTATTTTTACATAAAGGAACGAATTTTTTCTTTGCGGCCATACCGCGGGGTTTCTGCTTGCGCAGAGCATGCCCCTCGTGCCGGGGCGGGCACTTACTTTCGTGAAAGGACGAAAGTAAGCAAAGGCCTTCCAAAGGACACATTTGGAATCCGTTTGGGGAACGGTCCTTGTAAGTGCAAACAATAACTATCCGTAAGGCGCTCCAATGAAAGTGCCCACTCTCCGAACTTCATCAAGAAACAAGCTTAGCATTCTCGTCTGTCGGCGGGCATTTTCAGAGCGCTCTCGTTAGCTCGCAGTTTTGTGGGGAATGCGGCTTCGCCGCATTTTTTTATTGGCTTGAGAACACTTTCCGTACCAGTTGCAGGCGTGAAAGCTTTCCTTACAAACCCGCTTCACGCGCAGGCTGTGCCTGTGCGTGAGTAAGAACCAGAGCGGGAGCTTCTCCCGGTTTCCAAAGGCAGCGCCTTTGGTC